>JAFGNC010000073.1 GCA_016927175.1 Gammaproteobacteria bacterium
CAGGGTCGCGTCGAGACGCTGCTCGTCGAGGCTGCGCGCCACATGCCGGGGCGACTGGACGCCGCGAGCGGCGCCGTCCTGGTGGACGAGCTCGCGAACCCCGAGGTCGATGACGCGCTCGACGATCTGGCGGAGCTCGTGATGCGGCAGGGCGGGGAGATCATCGTCGTGCCGGCCGAGCGGATGCCTGCCGAGACGGGGCTCGCCGCCGTCTTTCGCTACTGACGCTCAGGATCGTCCTGCGCTCGGCCGACGTCAGAGGAACCCGAAAGATGCTGATTCAGATCAACACGGACAGAAACATCGAAGGCCGCGAGGAGCTGGCCGGGCGAGTCGAGGAGAAAATCCGGTCGGCGCTCGGCAGGTTCGACGAGAGGCTGACGCGGATCGAGGTGCACCTCGGCGACGAGAACAGCGACAAGAAGCTCGGCGAGGACGACAAGCGCTGTCTGCTCGAGGGACGCCCTGCGGGACTCGCGCCGATCGCCGTCGACCACCGCGCGCCTACGATGGAGCTCGCCGTCGACGGTGCGATCGACAAGTTCAGGCGGGCGCTCGACAGCGAGATCGGCAAGCGGCGACAGCGCTGACGGCTCGGACCGGCGCAGCGCTGACCGCTTCGGGCCGGCGCGCCGACCGGCGCTCCGCCGTCAGTGCATCAGGTGGACTTTCGGCATCTTCTCGAAGCCTTCGCCGGCGACGAACAGATGCCCCATCATCCCGGAATCGGCATGGTCCAGAATGTGGCAATGGTACATCCAGACGCCGGGGCGCTCGTCGAAGTCGACTGCGATACGTAGCGTCGAGTTCGCCGGCACGTCCACCGTATCCTTCCACTCCGGTATCCGCGTATCGTCGAGCACCTGAAAAAAGTAGCCGTGCAGGTGGAACGGATGCGCGAACGCCGTGTCGTTCGTGATGTTCCAGACGTGCGTCTGGCCGACCGCCGCTTCCAGCGGCTCGCTGTCCCAGTACGGGACGTCGTTGATGCCCATGACGACCTCTTTCTCGTGCATGCGCGTTTCCGTCGCAATCGTCAGGTCCAGCGTGAGCTCCTCGGCGTTCGTGATGTCGATGGGCTCGATCTCCCGCAGGAACTCCGGCACGGGCTCGGGCACGACCGGCGCGGCGTCCACGGTCTCGATCTCGAGCATGTCCTCCCGCGGGCGGTTGTAGACGCTGCCGAAACCTCTTTCGGTCGGGATCCATTGCAGCACGCTGACGGTGCCCGGCTCGTCGGACGGCGTGAACACGAGGTCCGCGCGTTCGCCCGGTACCAGCACGACCCGGCCGAGCTCCTGTGAGCGTTCCGCGAGACCGTTGTCGCCGCCGAGCTTGACGAACGTATGCTCGGGCAGCCGCAGCGTGTAATAGCGTGCGCGCGCCGCGTTGATGACGCGCCATCGCTGCGGCTTGCCGGCGCGGGCTTTCAGCCGCGGCAGGATCTTGCCGTTGACCAGCAGCAGGTTGCCTTCGCGGCCGAACAGGTCGCCGAACTCCCCGCCGGTGTCCTCCGGAAGGAACTGGCCGTTCTCGTCGACGCCCATGTCGGACAGCACGAGCACGAGCTCGTCGCCGAAGACCTCGGGATCGGCCGGATCCTCGACGACGATCGAGCCGTAAAGGCCCCAGCCGACCTGCGCCGCCGAGTTCACGTGCGGGTGGTACCAGTACGTGCCTGCGTCGCGGGCCTTGAACTCGTAGACGAACTCGCCGCCGGGCGGGATAGGGTCCTGCGTCAGCCCCGGCACGCCGTCCATGTCGTTCGGGAGCCGCAGCCCGTGCCAGTGGATGCTGGTGGCCTCGGGCAGGGAGTTCTTGAACCTGACGACGATCGAGTCGCCGACCTTTGCCCGGATCAGCGGCCCGGGCAGCACGCCGTTGTACGTCCAGACCGGGGTCGGCGCCCCGGGCACGAGCTCGATGTCCGTGATCTTCGCCTCGAGCTCGATCTCGACGACGCTCGGATCGGGATTGACGTCCTCGGCTTCCCGCATCTGCAGCTCGTCGTCCCAGCCCTCCGGTTGCTCGACGTCGAGGGCGCTTTGCGGCGGACCGCCGCAGCCTGCCGCGGCGGCCAGCGTCGCGGCCAGCGCAGCGAAGCGGACGGAGGTCGCGGCCCGGGCGGACAGGGAGCGGGGTCTCGTGCGTCGTTCGTTCATTGCGCGGGTCGGTCTAAAGAAGTAAATTAGATGCATCTTATGCCGAATGCTACTAGACCGCCATGCAGCTGACAAGATTTACCGACTACACGCTGCGCGTGCTGATTTCCGTCGGTCTGAACGACAAGCGCCGCGAGAGGCGCGGCGTCACGATCGGCGAAATTTCCGCTCAGTACAACGTGTCCCGCAACCACCTGATGAAGGTCGTGCAGCATCTCGCGCGCGCCGGATATCTCGAGACGCTTCGCGGCAAGGGCGGCGGGCTGCGGCTCGCGCGGCCCGCGGCCGAGATCAACATCGGCCGCGTCGTCCGCGACGTGGAGGGCGCGTTCCACGTCGTGCCGTGCTTCGACGAGACGCGGGAGAATCTTTGCGTCATCGTGCCGGCCTGCGTCCTGCGCAATGTGCTCGGCAAGGCGCTCGGCGCATTTCTGGACGTGCTCGACGCCTATACGCTCGAAGATCTGCTCGGCCCCGACCGGCAGCTCGCATCCTTGCTCGCGGCGGGCGCGGCCGGCTCCGCGCCCGCCAGTGCGCTCGCGGCGGGTGCGGCCGACGACACGCCCGCCGCGGACACCGCCGGCCCGGCGCCCGGGGCCGGTCGGGCCGCGAAGCGGACCAGGGCGAGCGCATGATGCCGCTCGCCGTCACGACGCTGCTCTGGATCGGCATGCTGGTCGGCGTCTCCTTCCTCGCGACGCCGGTCAAGTTCCTGGCGCCGAGCCTGAGCCTGCCGGTCGCGCTCGACGTCGGGCGCCAGACTTTCTTCTGGTTCAGCCGCGTGGAGATCGTGCTCGCGTTCGCCGCGCTCGCCGGCGCCGTCGCGGCGCGGACGCAGCGGCGCACGCGCACGGGCGGACCCGCGCGCGGTGAAGCGGTCGCAGTGCTGCTGACGGTTCTGCTGCTCGGCAGCGTGGCCGCGCAGGTGCTGTGGCTGCTGCCCGTGCTCGACGCGCGCGTCGAGGTCATTCTCGGCGGCGGAACGCCGCCGGCATCTTCCCTGCACACGCTGTACGTGGGCATCGAGCTCGCCAAGCTCGCCGCGCTGATCGGCGTCGCGTGGCTCGCGCTGTCCGGGATGCGCAGGCATGTCTGACGGGTTTCGCACCGCGGGCGCGCGGCCGCACGGAAGCGACACCGGGGCGCCTCGCTGGAGCGTGCGATCCGCGCCGCTGTGGACGTACGGTTTCCGGCCCTTCTTCTTGCTCGGCGCCGCTTGGGTGCCGGTCGCGCTCGCCGGGCTGCTGCTCGCGCTGGCCGGCGCCGTGACGTGGCCGGGCGAGGCGCTGCCCCCGTTCCGCTGGCACGGGCACGAGATGATCTTCGGCTTCGTCGCGGCGGCGGTCGCGGGGTTTCTGCTGACGGCGGTGCCCACGTGGACCGGCACGCGCGCCGTGTCCGGCTGGGCACTGGCCGCTCTCGCGGCCCTGTGGGTCCTCGGGCGCGTCGTCGTTGCGCCGCCCGTCGGGCTGTACGCGACGCCGGCCGTGCTGCTCGACCTGCTGTTTTTTCCGGTGCTGGCGGCCGTGCTCGGTGTGCCGCTGATCGCGCGGCGCAATTTCCGCAACCTGCCGTTCCTGATCATCCTCGCGCTGCTGTTCGTGTCGGACCTGCTGTTCCACGGGCTTCACGGCGGCTGGATCGGAGGTCTGCCGTTCGATCCGCTGCGTCTCGCGGCCGATCTGGTCATGGTGCTGATCGTCGTGGTCGGTGGCCGGATCGTGCCCGCGTTCACCCGCAACGCGCTGGTCGCGGCGGGCCGTGGATCGTCGATCACGCCGGCGCCGGCCCTGGAGCGCGCGGCCATCGCGGCCGTCGTCGCGGTCGTGGCCGTCGACGTGCTCGCGCCGCAGAGCGTGATCGCGGGCGCCGTCGCCGCCGTGGCCGCGCTGCTCATCGCGGCGCGTCTCGCGCGCTGGGAAGGGCGGCGGGCGCTCGACATGCCGATCGTGTGGATCCTGCACGCAGGCTATGCGTGGGTACCGCTGGCCCTCGCCCTCAAGGCGCTGCAGTTGCTGACCGGCGCGCCGTGGGCGTCGGGGTGGCTGCACGCGCTGACGGCCGGGGC
>JAFGNC010000482.1 GCA_016927175.1 Gammaproteobacteria bacterium
CGCGCGTCACGACCTCCGGCTCCACGACCATCGGCGAGATCGCTCCCGCGAGCCCGACGACCGCGAGCGTGTTGAACAGGTTCGAGCCGATCACGTTACCGAGCGCGATATCGTGCTCGTTCTTTCTGACGGCCGCGATGGCCGACGCGAGCTCCGGCAGCGACGTGCCGACGGCGACGACCGTCAGGCCGATGACGACGTCGCTGACGCCGAAAGCGCGAGCGATCTCGACCGCACCCCACACCAGCACGCGCGAGCTGACGATCAGCAGCACGAGACCGGCGGCGAGAAGCAGCAGCGCGCGCCGCAGCGTCATCGGCGACTCGGTCAGAACTTCCTCGACCTCCTTGCCGTAACGGGTCGGCTGGCTACCGAGGCCCTGCCTGATGGACCACGCGAGCAGGCCCGCGAACAGCACCAGCAGAAACACCGCGTCGCTGCGGCTCAGCTCGCGGTCCCACAGCTGATAAGCCGCGAACGCCGTGACCGCGGTCAGAATCGGCAGCTCCTTGCGCAGCACGTTGGATTCGAACGCGATCGGCGCAACCAACGCGGTCACGCCGAGGATCAGCGCCACGTTGGCGATGTTCGACCCGTACGCGTTGCCGAGCGCGACGCCCGGCGTCCCCTGCGCCGCGGCGAACGCCGAGACCATCAGCTCCGGCGCCGACGTGCCGAAGCCGATGATGACCATGCCGATCAGCAGCGGCGGCACGCCGAAGTGCCGGGCCGCCGCCGCGGCACCGTCGATGAATCGGTCGGCGCTCCAGATCATCACGAGCAGGCCGAGTACCAGCGCGACGGCAGGTGCTGTCATGGCCGGGAATTTCCTCTATTCACAATGCGCAGACGATATGCGGCCCGCCATTTTATAGTGTCGGCCACGGACCGACCGGAGAGGAATCATGCGCAGACGCAGCAGACTCGCGATCGTGCTGGCGGCGGCGACGGCCGCGGCGATCGCCGTCGGGGTATTCCTGGCGCGCGGCGACCGGCACCGCCTGTACTGGGACCCGCAGGCGGGCCACTGCTGGGACGCGCTCGAGGCGCTGGCGCTGTCATCGTCGTCGCTGCGCCCCGTCTCGATTACCGTGCGCCGGGATGCCGACGACGGCAGCAGCAGAGTCGACGTCGCTTATCGCCTCGACCGCGCGCTCGCCGGCGCGGTGCTGAACGCCCATTGCATCTACGGCGAAGGCGAAAGGCACGCGCAGGCGATAGTGGTCGGGGGCACGCCCGTCGACGGGGAGACGCTGCGCCGGATCAACGCCGGGGAAGGATGATTCAGCCGGAAGCGCGCGTCCGAACCTGCTCCCGGCGTTGCTCCAGGTATTCCTCCCATTCGGGCTCCGTGCATTCGTACGTCAGCATCTCCGTGCCCTCTTCGGCCTCGACCCACGTCTTCGTGACCGTGACCGGTTCCTCGTAGAACTGCGGATCCGTCAGCGTCAGCTCCGCCGTCAGCAGGCGCCTGCCGTCGTCGCTTTCACCGGCCAGGCGGTAACGCTCGACGATCGTGGCGTCCTCGCTGTGCGGGGATCTCTGATCCACGGCTTCCTTCAGCGCAGTCGTCTCGACGATCAGCGTGTCGCCGTCCCAGTACCCGGTGGAGTAGCCGTTACGTGTCGGGAACAGGTCGCGCGGATCTACCTCTCTGCCGTCCGTGTAGACGCGGCGGATCTCGTTGTGCGCCTCATAGACGATCGTGACCTGCTCCGGCCGCTGGATGATCTCCATCGGGTATCCGCCGGAGCCGAGCATGGAGCCCGGCATGCCGGTACCGACGCAGAACCCGCCCGGCGTCGAGCCCGTACCTTCCACGAGCGCCTGATACTCCTCGATCCGACGCCGTGCCTCGTCCGTGTACGGTGCGTCCTCCGGCCACAGCGATCGCTGTCCGCCCCCTATCGAGGGGCCGCGATAGTTGCGCCAGACGCCCGAGAAATCGGGCTGCTCGTCCGCATCCGCGCCTTCCTGCGCATGGCCGAGGCCCGCCCCTGCGAGCCAGACGCTCGCGACGATCGCGGCCGCACGGCCGACTGAGCGATTACCGATGCTGTTCAACTCCGCCTCCATATCCAGGGCATCCGGGGGGCACGCGGGCGCCGGCTCGGCGGACGTCGGCCAGCGTCCGCCGCCTGGATCCGCATCTTCGTTCCGCGTCCGAAAAAGTCCGATCGAGGCTAGCCGACGAGTTCCGGACAGTCAACGAAGGTCGCCGGACATGGCCGCGACCTCGGCACGCCGGCGGCGACCGCGTGCAACTTGCACGGCACGTGCGATTGCGGGCCACAACAGGCCCCTTCGGCCAAGCTGGCAAGCCTCGACGGCGCCGGACAGCATCTCGAGCGACGAAGCCTATGAGCTCGGGACTCCACCGCGCCTTGAGCGCGGCCGCTCAGCGTGTAGACTCGGAGAATGAGGCTCACGCCTGCCACCCGCCTCCGCGAATGAAGCTCACCGGCCTTCTCGCCCGCAGCCTGCTGAACGCCGCGCCGGACCCGATAGTCATCGTCGACGAATCGGGCACGGTCGTGTTCGCGAATGCGCTGGTCGAGGACGTCTTCGGCTATTCGCCCGCCGAGCTGGTCGGCCGCTGCGTCGACGTGCTGCTGCCGGAGCGCTTTCGCGCCGTCCACCCGCAGCATCGGAACCGCTTCTTTGCGTCGCCGGCGCCGCGCCCGATGGGGGTCGAGCTCGAGCTGTATGCGCTGCACCGCGCCGGGCACGAATTCCCCGTCGAGATCAGCCTGAACCCGGTCCGGACGGACGAGGGGCTGCTCGTGTCGAGCGCGATCCGCGACGTGTCGCGCCAGCGCGAGACGGAACGGCAACTCGCCGACGCGAATCGCGCCAAGAGCCGCTTCCTGGCCGCGGCGAGCCATGATCTGCGCCAGCCGCTGCAGGCGATGAACCTGCTGAACCGCGCGATAGCGAAAAGCGCGACCGGCGATCCGGAACGGCTCGCGACGATCGTGGACCGTCAACAGAAAGCCCTCGACTCGATGTCCTCGCTGCTCGACTCGCTGCTCGACATCAGCAAGCTCGACGCCGGCATGATCGCGCCGAGACCCGAGCATTTCGGCGTCGACGACGTCCTCGAGCGGCTGCGCGCGAGCAGCATCGAGCAGGCGCGCAGCAAAGGGCTCGCGCTAGAGATCGAGCGCTGCGGCGCCGCGGCGCATACCGATCCGAACCTGCTGCAGCAGGTGCTCGCGAACCTGTTGTCGAACGCGATCCGCTACACCGATTCGGGTTCGGTGCTGCTGCGCTGCAGCGTCGTCGACGACGAGTGCCTGCGGTTCGACGTCGTCGACACGGGGCCCGGTATCTCGGAAGAAGAGCAGGAACGGATCTTCGACGAGTTCTATCAGATCGACCACGGCAGCCAGCGCCCCGAAGGCCTCGGTCTCGGCCTGTCGATCGTGCACAGGATGACGGCGCTGCTCGGCTACCGGCTCGACGTCCGCTCCGCGCGCGGCGCCGGCAGCACGTTCAGCGTCACCGTGCCGCGCGGCAGGCTGCCGCTCGAGCGCGACGAGGTCGCGGAGCCGCCGCCCGCTGCGGCGACCGGCCTGATCCTGATCGTCGACGACGAGCGTCCCGTGGCCGAAGCGACGCAGCTGCTGCTAGAGATCGAAGGCTTCCGGGTCCGGATCGCGAGCTGCGAGAGCGAAGCGCTGGCTCAGCTGTCGGAACGGCCGCCCGACCTGATCGTCAGCGATTACCTGCTGCGCGGGGGCGAGACCGGCCTCGACGTCGTCAGAAGCGTCCGTCGCGCGTCGAAGGCCGAGATCCCCGCGGTGTTCGTGACCGGGGACACGTCGAAGCTGCCCGCCGCCGCGCGCGAGCTCGGCAACGCGCAGCTGCTGACGAAGCCGTTGCAGGCCGAGGCTCTGCTCGACGCGATTCGGCGCCAGATCGTCGCAGCACCCGATAGCCGGGGTTAGCGCCGAACCACGGCGATGCGTACAGGATCGGCTTGTCCCTCCGGATCTCGATGCCCTGGGCATGGTGCGAGGAGTGGCCGTGCACGGTGTCGACCGCGCCGCCGTCGATCAGCGCGTGCGCGAAGCGCCGCTGCTCGGGGTCGATCGTATACCCCCAGTTGCCGCCCCAGTGGATCGACGCGACCACGGCGTCGCCCGGCCGCCGGAGCCTCGCGATCGCGGCCGTGACGCGGCGCGCGCTTCGCGCCGACAGATCGTCGAGCAGATTCACGCCCGCTTTGCGCTCGCCGGCGGCCCATGCGCGCGGGATGCCGCTGCCCGTCGAGCCGAAAGCAAAGACCAGCAGCCGATCGGCCGCCGCCGAAGGGTCGCCCGCCGGCGCGCGGCGCGGCAGCTCGATCTCGGCAGGCGCCGCGGCTTCCGCGGCGCCGCGGCCGGCGCCCGCGAACTTCAGGCCCGCCGCCGTCAGCGTCGTCAGCGTCTCCCCGAGCCCGGCGTAGCCGAAGTCGAGCACGTGGTTGTTCGCGAGCACGCAGCAGTCGACGGCGATGGCGCGCAGCGCCTCGACGTTGGCCGGGTGCATCCGGTAATGCACGGCCTTGCCGGGCCAGAAGTCGTCGCTCGTCGTGATGCTGGTCTCGAGATTGATGACGAGCGCGTCGGGCCGGACGCGCTCGAGGGCGCCGGGCACGTCGCCCCAGACGTCGGCGAAGCCGAGCCGCCCGATCGGCCCGCTCGCACGCTCGGCGAGCCGGACGTAGCCGCGCGCGTCGCGGACGTAGGATTCCTCGAGCTCAGGCGAGCTCGGGTGCGGCAGCACCTGGTCGATGCCCCGTCCGATCATGACGTCGCCGCAGAAGCAGATGCTGATCGCGTCGGACACGGCGGCAGTCTCCCCGGTCAGTTACCCATGATCAGCAACAGAATGAGCGGTAGCCGAACGATCGGCAGCCGAATGATCGGTAGCCGAACGACCGGCAGCCGAACGACCGGCAGCCGAACGATCGGCAGCCGAATCAGTCCCCCTCGCGATCCGGCGTGCAGCAGTGAACGCGCGCCGGCGCGTGTGACAGCACGGCGCCTGTGACCGGGTTCGGCCGAAACACGGTGCAGCCCTTCAGCCCGAGCTCGTATGCGCGCCGGTAGATGTCGGCGAACGCGGCCCGCGAGATCCGCTCCGGCACATTGATCGTTTTCGAGATCGAGTTGTCGACGAGCGGCTGCAGCGCTCCCGCCATCGCGAGATGCGCTTCGGGCGGCAGCTCGTCCGCCGTGACGAAGGCCGGCGGCAGGGGGCCGCGCGGCTCGCGGCGCCACAGGGCATAGGCGAAGTCCGTGGTCGGGTGCGTCTCGGGCTCGCCGCGCTCGCCGATCACGCGCCGCTCGCCCGTCAGCGAGAACACGGGCTCGATGCCGCTCGACACGTTGTTGGCGAGCAGGCTGATCGTGCCGGTCGGCGCGATGGCGAGCAAATGGCTGTTGCGGATGCCGTGCCGGGCGATGTCGTCCCGGATGTCGGGCGGCAGGCTCGAGACGTAGCGACCCGCGAGATGGGCGTCCTTGTCGAGCAGCGGAAACGCGCCCTTCTCCTTCGCGAGCGCGATGGATTGCCGGTAGGCCGCGTCCCGGACCGCGGTCAGCACCTCCGCCGCGGCCTGCCTCGCGGCGTCGCTGTCGTAACGGAGCCCGAGCATGATCAGCGCGTCGCCGAGCCCCGTGACGCCGAGGCCGACGCGGCGCGTCGACGTCGCCATCAGCGCCTGCTCGGGCAGCGGGTAGTGAGACAGGTCGACGACGTCGTCGAGCATTCGCGTCGCGACTCGGGCGGTCTCCTCGATCCCGTCGATGTCGAGCTCGGCGCGCTGCGAGAACGGCCGGCGCACGAAGCGCGTCAGGTTGACCGAACCGAGGTCACAGGCGCCGTAAGCCGGCAGGGGGATCTCGCCGCACGGGTTCGTCGACGTGATGTGCTCGCGATAGTAGAGATTGTTGTGACGATTGATCCGGTCCACGTACAGCACACCGGGCTCGGCCGTGTCGTAGGCGGCGTCCATGATCCGCTGCCACAGCGCCCTCGCCGGCACGCGCTCGACCACGCGGCAAGCCACGCTCGACTCGCGGCCGGGCCAGCGGACGTACGCGTACCCGGAGTCACTCCGCGAGGCAGCGGAAACGTCGCCGTCGCGGGGGCCATGGGCGCTGTCCGCCTCCGCTTCCCGCTCGTCCCCGGTGTCGCCGAAAGGAAAGCACAGCGGCCACGGTTCGTCCGCCTCGACGGCGCGCATCAGCGCATCGGTGACCTGCACCGACAGGTTGAAGTTCGTCAGCGCGCCGCGCTCGCGTTTCGCGTCGACGAAGTCCGCGACGTCCGGATGATCGCAGCGCAGCGTGCCCATCATCGCGCCGCGGCGCGAGCCGGTAGACAGCATCGTCGCGCACATGGCATCCCAGATCCGCATGAACGACACGGGCCCGGAGGCGATCGCCCCGTGCGCGACGGCTTCGGTGCCGCGCGGGCGCAGCGTCGAGAAATCGACGCCGATGCCGCCGCCCCACTGCATCGTCACGGCGCCCTGCTTCAGGTGCTCGAAGATGTCGTCGACCGAGTCTTCGATGAAGCCCATGACGAAGCAGTTGAACAGCGTGACGCGGCGCTCGGTTCCGGCGCCGGCCAGAATCCTGCCCGCCGGAAGGAACGCGAAATCCTCGAGCGCGTCCCGGAAAATCCTGCGCCACCTGCGCGCCTCGGCCCCTTCGACCGAGGCGAGCGCATCGGCGACACGATCCCACGTGTCCGCGATCGACTCCTCGGCCCCGAGCGTCTTCGGCGCGCCGCCGTCGCCCGCCGGCGGGCGATAACGATATTTCGACGCCCAGACGTAGCGGGACAGCTCGTCGCGCAAATATCGCCGTGCCATGTCTGCAGTATAAGTGAGCGCACGCATGGCGCGGCATGGGAGATCCTGGGACATTGACCGGTGAAGACGCAGGCCATGGCTGCACCCGGAAATTGCAATACCGGCACGTGGGAACACTTCCCGCACGGCGCCGACGTCGGCGTGCGCGGGTATGGCGAATCCGTCGAGGAAGCCTTCGCTCGGGCGGCCCTGGCCCTGACCGCCGTCATCACGGATCCCGCCGGCGTCGAGCAGCGCGACCGCGTGCCGATTCGCTGCGAGGCGCCGGATACGGAGCTGCTGCTGGTGGACTGGCTGAACGCGCTCGTTTACGAGATGGCGACGCGGCGCATGGTCTTCGGACGCTTCGACGTCCGGATCCGGAACGGCCGGCTCGACGCGACCGCTTGCGGGGAGCGGCTCGATCCCGGCCGCCATCAGCCGGCGGTCGAAGTCAAAGGCGCGACGTACACGGCGCTCGGCGTCGCGCGGCGTCCCGACGGGACCTGGGTCGCGCAGTGCGTCGTCGACGTCTGAGCCCTACGGTGGGAGGTGAGCGATGGATCTCGGTCTGCTGACGCGCCAATCCGAGCTCTGCTGGCGTATCGAGGCGCACGGTGCGATGCGCGTGCCGGGCGTCCTCTACGGCGACGAGACGCTGCTCGAGGCGATGGACCACAAGGTATACGAGCAGGTGGCCAACGTCGCCGCACTGCCGGGCATCGTCGGCGCATCCTACGCGATGCCGGATGCGCACTGGGGCTACGGTTTCCCTATCGGCGGCGTCGCCGCATTCGATGCCGCCGCCGGCGGAGTCGTGTCTGCCGGCGGCGTCGGCTTCGACATCTCCTGCGGCGTTCGGAGCCTCAATACGGGCCTGACGCGCGCCGGGCTTCGCGGGCGAGAGAGCGCGCTGGCCGATGCGCTGTATCGCGCAATCCCTGTCGGCCTCGGCAGCACCGGCGGCATCCGCCTCGATGCGGTGCAGATGGACGCGATGCTCGCCGGGGGCGCGCGCTGGGCCCTCGAGCAGGGTTACGGCGAGCCCGCGGATCTCGAGCGCACCGAGGAGCACGGCTGCATGGCCGGCGCGCGCCCGGACCGTGTCTCCGACCATGCGAAGCTGCGGCAGCGCGACGAGATGGGCACGCTCGGCTCCGGCAATCATTACCTCGAGATTCAGCAGGTCGAGGAGATCTTCGACGACGCGGCGGCGCGCGCTTTCGGCCTGCGGCCCGGCGACCTGCTCGCGACGATCCATTGCGGATCGCGCGGCATGGGGCATCAGATCGGCACCGAGTTTCTGCGCAGCATGGCCGTGGCCGCGCAGGAATCGGGTATCCGGCTGCCGGACCGCGAGCTCGCGTGCGCGCCGGTCCGCTCCGACATCGGCCAGGCTTATCTCGGCGCGATGCGCGCCGGCATCAACTGCGCGCTGGCCAACCGGCAGATCATCACGCATCTCGTGCGCGGCGCTTTTGCGCGCGTGCTGCCCGATGCACGGCTGACGATGCTGTACGACGTCTCGCACAACACCTGCAAGGTCGAAACGCATACCGTCGACGGCGCGCGCAGGGAGCTTTACGTTCATCGCAAGGGCGCGACCCGGGCTTTCGGTCCCGGTCATCCGGACCTGCCGGCGGCGTTCAGGGACGTCGGCCAGCCGGTGCTGATCGGCGGCTCTATGGGCACCGCCTCTTACGTGCTCGCCGGCTCGGCCGAGGGCGAGGCGCTGTCGTTCAGCTCGTCCTGCCACGGAGCGGGACGCGCGATGAGCCGGCATCAGGCGAAACGCACATGGCGCGGCCGCGAAATCGTCGACGAGCTCGCAACGCGGGGCATCGTGATCCGCAGCGCATCGCTGCGCGGCGTCGCCGA
The DNA here is from genome assembly GCA_016927175.1 of Gammaproteobacteria bacterium. Lineage (GTDB taxonomy): Bacteria > Pseudomonadota > Gammaproteobacteria > Steroidobacterales > Rariloculaceae > ZC4RG20. The sequence goes on from JAFGNC010000482.1 coordinate 8,726, forward strand.
AGAGGCGCCCGGCGCTTACAAGGACGTCGGCGAGGTCGTCGACGCGGCCGACGCGGCGGGCCTGTCGCGCAAGGTTGCGCGCGTGACGCCGGTCGTCTGCATCAAGGGGTGAGCCCGGCGGACGGCGGGCCGGCTACAGCCGGTCCGCGTAGACGTCGTAGTTCCTGCCCTCGTAGGTCACGCGCTCCGTCTTGACCTCGTACCGGTCCGGATCGCTGTTGCGCCGCCCGCTGATCGTGACCTCGGCTCCGACCGGTATCACGCCCTCCTCGAGACCCGCCCGTCGCGTGCGCGACGGCGGCGCCAGCGTCAGGTCCCACACCTGCCCGTCCGCGTCGACGATCTGCATCGTCGCATGGGGGTTCGACAGGCTGACCTCCTGCCGCACCGTGCCGGTCAGCTCGAACCGCTCCGATTGCTGACCTCCCCAGCCGTGGTGGGCTTCGGCGGACAGGGTCAGAGCGAAAGCCATGGCCGCCGCGGCCGACAGAACGGAAGCTTTGCTGCGCATCGCATGCTCCTGCCGTGAGTGGAGCCTTCAGGTTACCGCCTCGCGCGTGTGCTGTGAAAGCCGGGGGCGGCCCCGGGGTCCGGAGTCAGCTTCGAGCGCCCGCTCCGCCCTCGGCTTCCGCGGCGCCGGGCTCCGCGGCCGCAAGGCTCCCCGCGGCGTCCGTGCGGCTCCCTGGCGCGGGCGGCGCGCCCCCGAGCCTGCCGCGGAACTGCCCCTGCAGCAGCACGTAGCTGACGCCCGCCTGCAGCACGACCGTCGCAACGGACAGATGCCACACGTCCTCGAGCTCGAACCCCGGACGCGCGGCGAGCCACACGGCGAGCGGCACGAAGGTTGCGAGCCGCACGGCCGAGCTGAGCAGCGACGGCTTCGTGTTGCCGAGGCCCTGAAAGATCCCGGAGCACGTGAACACGACACCCTGCGCGAGGAACGTCCACGAGATGATCCGCAGGAAGTCGGCGCCGATCTCCTGCACGGCCGGCTCCGGCGAGAAGAACGCGATCAGCATCTGCGGGCGCCACTGCAGCAGCAACGTGACGAGCCCCATCACGACGAAGTTCAGCAACACGGCCTTCGAGAACGTCTCGCGCACGCGCGCGGGCTGCGCGGCACCGAAGTTCTGCCCCGCTATCGGACCCGCGGCGAAAGCTATGGCCATGGCCGGCATGAAGATCGACTGCATGATCCTGGAGCCGATGCCGAAGCCGGCCTGGGCCGCCGCGCCGAAGTCGGCGATGACCCAGTAGACGACACCCATGTAAACAAACATCAGTGCGAACTCGCCGCCGGCCGGCAGGCCGATGTCGAGCATGCGCTTCCACGTCGCGAGCTGCGGCCACCACAGCGCCGGCCTGAAGGAGACGTACTTCTCGAGCTTCAAGAAGTACAGCGTCAGCATCGCGACGCCGACCGCGACCGACAGCGTGCTGGCCAGCCCCGCCCCGGCGACGCCGAGCGCGAGGCCGGTGCCCCACCCGACGATCAGCGCGGGCGCGAGCAGCGTGTTCAGCACGACGGTCAACGCCTGCACGACCATGGTCGGCTTGACGATGCCGGTGCCGCGCAGAGCGGAGCCCATCGTCACGAGCGCGAACTGCAGCGCGAAGCCCGGCAGGAACCAGTACAGGAACGTCGTGCCGGCGGCGCGCGTCTCGGCGTCGGCCGCGATGGACGCGACATAGCGCTCGGTCAGCGCATAGCCCGCTGCCAGCGTCACGACTGCGCACAGCGCCGCGAGCAGCAGCGACTGGTTGAACACGAGGTTCGCATCCGCAGCGTCCCTGCGGCCGACGGCCTGGGAAATCAGGGCGACGGCTCCGACGCCGAGTACCTGCGTCAGCGCCAGCACGACGAACATCAGCGTGCCCGCGGCGCCGACGCCGGCGATCGCCGCATCACCGAGCGACGCGACGAAGTACAGGTCGACGAGCAGGTAGAGCGTCTGGAACAGCATGCCGATCGCGATCGGCGCCGCCATCGTGAGGATGTTCCGCACGATGGAACCCTGAGTCAGATCTTTCATTGTTATCGCCTTCGACCGCCCACACGTCGCGAGAGCGGCCACGGCGGGCTCCGGCTCGTTTCGGGCTCATATAAACGCAGGCCCCCCGCGTCGGAGGCGCGCCAAGGATACCCGCTGCCGCGACCTCGCGCGACGTTCGGCGGGGCGTTTCCGCGGCGGGCGGGCCGTCACGCCCGCGGCTTCGGACTCAGCGCTCGCCGTCCGCGAGCACGGTCTCGATCAGCACCTCCCGTTGCAGCGTCCGATGCACGGGGCAGCGATCGGCGATCTCCGCGAGCCGCTGCCGGGCCGCTTCGTCGAGATCGCCGGTCAGCGTCAGCTCGCGCTCGAAGCGGTCGACTTTGCCCTCGCGCGTCTCGCAGCCGGCGCAGTCCGATGCATGGATGCGCGAGTGCCGGACGCTGACTCTGGCCGTGCCGAGCGCCAGGCCCTTACGCCGCGCATACATCTGCAGCGTCATGCTCGTGCAGCTCGCGAGCGCGGCCGACAGCAGGCCATAGGGCGTCGGGCCGAGATCGCTGCCGCCGAGCGAGACCGGCTCGTCCGCGACCAATTCGTGGCCCGCCGCGACGATCTCCGTAGCGAACCCGGTCGCGCCGGTGGCGGCGATCGCCGCGCCTTCCCCGGCGCCGCCCGCCGCAGCCGCGCCGCCCGCGCCGGCCGCCTCCGCGGCTTCCGTCTCGCCGCCGACGTAGCGGCTTGCCCAGGCGGCGAGCACGGAGGCGGCGTACTCGGCGTCGCGTTCCCGGCTCAGCAGGTGGTCGGCCCCGTCGAGGCTGACGAAGCTCTTCGGATGCAGCGCGTGCACGAAAATTTCGGCGGCCTCGTCGATCGACACGACGTCATCCGCCGGCGAGTGCATGACCAGCAGCGCGCGCCGCAGCGCGCCGAGGTTACTCGGCACGTCGTGCCGCTCGATGTCCTCGAGCAACTGCTTCCTGATCGTGAAGGGCCGCCCGCCGATCCTGACGCGCCCTTCCCCGGTGCGTTCGATCTCCTCGCGCGCACCTTCCTCGAGCAGGTTCGCGACGTGCGACGCCCGCGACGGAGCGGCGATCGTCGCGACGGCACGGACGCTGTCGATGTCCGCCGCGGCCGCGAGCGCGGCCGCTCCGCCGAGAGAATGCCCCACCAGCAGCGCCGGCGCCGAGCCTTGCGCCGTTTCGAGCCAGCGCGCGGCGGCGACGAGGTCGCCGACGTTGGTCGTGAAGTTGGTCTCGGCGAATTCTCCTTCGCTGCGCCCGAGCCCCGTGAAGTCGAATGCGAGCACCGCGTAATTCCGGCGGCACAACGCGCGCGCGATTCTGACCGGCGCCTTCCAGTTCGCCGCGCACGTGAAGCAGTGCGCAAAGATCACCCACGCGCGCGGAGCCTCGAGCGGCAGGTACAGATCGCCGCGCAGCAGCTCTCCCTGATCGTTGTGAAACTCGACGTCCCGTCTGTGCATGGTGCCGCTCCCGCTCGTGCCGATCCCCCAGCCTAGCCCGCGTCAGCCGAAACATCACGTACCGCAACATGCCCGCTCGGCGAATCATATCGGTGCGCCCCCCGCCAGCCCGCCGCTGGCTGCAAGCCCTGCCATGCCGGCATGGCCTCGAACGGAGCGCGGATCGGCCGCGCTATCGCTTAGCAGGTAAAACGAAGGGCGTGCGCGCGGCAGCTTCCGCGCGCGGTGCAGCCGAGCGCCCGGAGCCGTACCCGACGCGGGAGCGGCGCGCGATTCGGCGCAATGGCACGGAGAACGCAGGCAGCGGCGTTGTCAAGTGGCGCCTCGCCCCGCCTGCGCCGACTGAACCACGCCTGAATGCGCACTCCGGCACACGCAGCCGCTTCTCCGATCAAAAACTTGTGTCGCAACCACTTGCCATTTCCATTTCTTAGTCGCAGAGTCTAAGGCGAGAGTCACGTAGCGCGTGCGCGCGTTGCGTCGATGCAAGTGAACAAATCCGCTGCGTAGTCGTCTTATTACGATGCGGAGGCAGAGCGGCACGTCTTGTGCAACGCGTTGGGGGGTTTAGTAGCAACAGGGCACTAGTTTTTTCGGCCGGCAACCTCCCGGAGGGAGGTCTGGGCGCGCGGAGGTAAGGAGATGCCGATCTCTAGCGACGAAGACCCGAATCGTTCTGGCGACTTCATCGAGTCATTGAGCTCTTTCAGCCGGTTGCATCGAGCGCAGCGCTGGGAGGGCACCTTCGGAGAATTTCTGACGGAAATTCTTCCCACGAACCCGTCTGCAATGGCTCGTTCGAGCCACGAGTACATCTGGGACATGCTGCGTTGGCACGGGCGCACCGCCGAGCCCGACGCACCCGAGGAAGCCCGCGGCCGCGAATTGTTCAAGCGCGAGCTGTACGGCATCGACGAGCCGTTGTCCCGAGTCGCGGACTATTTCAAAGCGGCAGCCGCCGGCTCCGATATCGGCAGGAGGCTGTTGCTGTTGCTCGGTCCGCCGTCCGGCGGCAAATCGACGCTCGCGATTCTGCTGAAAAGAGGTCTCGAGGAGTACAGCCGCACCGAGGAAGGCGCGATGTACGCAATCAAGGGCTCGCCTTTGCGGGAGAACCCGCTGAACCTGGTTCCGGCGAGCCTGCGGGCGGAGTTTCGCGAGCGTTACGGCGTCGAGATCAACGGCGAGCTGTCGCCATGGGCACGCGACATCGTCGAGCGTGAGCACGAAGGCGATTTCGTCAAGGTGCCCGTCGAGCGCATCTTCCTGTCCGAAGCGTCTCGCATCGGCATCGGCACGTACGCGCCGCACGATCCGACGACTGCGGACATCGCGGACCTCGTCGGATCCGTCGACCTCGCCAAGGTCGCGCAGATCGGCGACGAAGGCGACCCGCGGGCGTGGTCGTGGTCCGGCGCCGTCTACGCCGCGAGCCGCGGCGTGCTCGAGATGATCGAGATCCTGAAGGTCAAGCGCGAGTTCCTGTATCTGCTGCTGACCATGACGCAGGAGAAGAACGTCAAGGTCTCGCGTTTCCCGCTGATCTACCTCGACGAGACGATTCTCGCGCACACGAACCTGGCCGAGTTTCACAAGTTCCTGCAGGAGAAGGAAAACGAGGCGCTGCTCGACCGAATGGTCATCATCAAGGTGCCCTACTCCCTCTCCTATAAAGATGAGTCGCGGATCTATCACAAGCTCGTATCCGGCGCGCCCGCGTTCCGCAACGTGCATCTGGACCCGCACGTGCTGAACCTGGCGTCGGTGTTCGCGATCCTGACGCGGCTCGTGCCGCCGGAGCGCGAGGGGCTCGACCTGACGAAGAAACTGCGGCTTTACGCGGACGAAGCCGTCGAGGGCGTATCCGAGTCGGAAGCGATCAAGCTGCGGCACGAGGCTCCCGACGAGGGCATGACCGGCGTCAGCCCCCGCTTCGTCATCAACGCGATCTCCAACGCGATCACGCGCGGCAACACGCACAGCCTGACGAGCATGGAGCTGCTGCTGGCCCTGAAAGACGCGATCGAGCACGACGCCAGGATCGACGCAAAGCAGAAGAAGGCCTGGATCGACCATCTCGTGACGGCCCGCAAGGATTTCTACAACCGCTGGGTCAAGGAAGACGTGCATCGGGCGATGTTCGCATCGTTCGAGGAGGAAGCTCAGCAGTTGCTCGAGAAGTACCTCGACGAGGTCGAAGCCTCGCTCGACCACCGCGAGGTCACGGATCCGATCACCGGCGAGACGCGGCCGGCGGACGAGCGCTTCCTGCGCTCGGTAGAGGAGAAGATCAAGGTGTCGGACTCCGGCAAGCTCTCCTTCCGCCAGGAAGTCGTCCGCAAGGCGATGGTCGCGTTCAAGCAGGGCGAGAAGTTCAAGCTCGTGAGCCACGCGCGCATGCGAGAGGCGATCGAGCAGTACCTGTTCGAGGAGCGACGAGACGTGCTGCGCCTCGTCACGTCGACTGCGCGGCCCGACGAGGACGCCAAGCAGAAGATCTCCGTGGTCCAGGAGCGCCTCGTCAGCGACTACGGCTACGACGAGCACAGCGCGAAGGAGGCGCTGAGCTACGTCACGACCCTGCTCGCACAGGAGTGAGATAGCGCGTACCCCAACTGGAATAATGGCCTCAACCGGAACGACGGAATATCGATGAGCGAAAGCGGCAACACACCCGGCTCCCCAACGCTGACGCGCTGGTACGACCTGTTCTCCCGCGGCGCGCGCGACTGGCTGCGGCACGACGAGAAGGTCCGCGACTCGGTCCGCGAGCATCTGCCGCAGATCATCGCCGGCGGCGACGTCATCAACGACGGCGCGAAGACGGTGCGCGTGCCGGTCCGCGTCTTGGAGCACTATCACTTCCGCCTGCGGCGCACGAACGAGCAGCAGGGCGTCGGCCAGGGCGACGCGAAGCCCGGCGACGTGCTCGGGCAGCCGTCACGCGACCAGGGCCAGAGCAAAGGGCCCGGCGGCCGCGAGGAGGGCGAATTCCAGCTGCTGCTCGAGATCAAGGTCGACGACATCGTCGACTGGCTGTGGGAAGAGATGCAGCTGCCCAACCTGAAACCGCGCGTCGGACCTTCCGAGGAAACCGAATGGACGCGCGAGGGCTGGGACAGGCGCGGCGCGCGCTCCCGTCTCGACCGCCGCCGGTCGTTCAAGGAGCTGGTCAAGCGCCAGGGCGCGAAGGACGCCCTGCCCTCGTTCACCGACGAGGACCTGCGCTTCCGCCAGCTCGCGCGCCGGCGCCAGCCGGCCGTGCACGCGGTCGTATTCTTCCTGCTCGACGTTTCGGGCAGCATGTCCGACCGCGACCGCAAGCTCGCCAAGACGTTCTTCTTCTGGGTCGTGCAGGGCCTCAAGCGCGAGTACCGCTCGCTCGAGACCGTCTTCGTCGCCCACACGACGGAGGCCTGGGAGTTCACGGAGACGGACTTCTTCCAGGTCGCAGGCACCGGCGGCACGGTCGCGTCGACCGGGCTCGCAAAGGTGCGCGAGATCATCGACTCCCGCTTCAGCCCGTCACGGCACAATATCTATCTGTTCTACGCGTCGGATGGCGACAACTCCGTCAGCGACCGCACGGAGGCGCGGGAGCTGCTGCACGGCATCGCGCAGGACGCGTGCTACAGCGGCTACGTCGAGGTCGGGTCGGCGCCGGCACGGCGGCTGTCTACCGAGACGGGCAGGCTCTGGGCCGAAGCGGCCGCCGCCGGCCATGCCGCAAGCAGCTTCGCGATAGACGACTTCGATTCGGTCTGGGACGCCGTTCGGCATTTCTTCACGGCCGAGCAGAAGGCGCTCGAGGGGACGACATGAGCGCGGCGATGTCGCTCGACGGGTGGCGCGAGTACGTGAAGCCGCTCGAGGAGCTCGCGGAGCGCTCAGGCCTCAGCTTCCATCCGGTCGACTTCGAGGCGGTGCCGGACAGCTTCATGATGGAGGTCGCCGTGTACGGCCTGCCGGTGCGGATGCCGCACTGGTCTTTTGGCGTGCGGTACATCTATCAGCTGATCCAGCACAGGATGGGGCACTCGCGCATTTTCGAGGTCGTGTTTCCGGGCAATCCGGGCCACGCCTATCTCGCGTCGAGCAACGGGCTCGCCGACAACGTGCTGGTCACGGCGCACGTGCTCGGCCACGCGGATTTCTCGCGCAACAACCTCCTGTTCCGGCGCTGCCAGGAGCAGGTCAGCGAGCGCATCGTCGAGCACGCCGCGAACCACGCGCGCCAGATCCAGCAGGCCATCGAGACGCACGGCGCGGAACGCGTCGAAGCCGTGCTCGATGCGGCGCTTGCGCTCGAGCAGCACGTCGACGTCGACCAGCCGTTGAGGCGCGAGCTGTACCCGGAGTACGCCACGGAGCCGAAGATCGTCGACGACGAGTTCCGCAAGCGCTTCGAGTCGCTCGATCCGGCCGAGGACGAGCCGACCGGAACCGATTATCTGAAGCGGGCGCCCGTGCCGCCGCACCCGGAGCGCGACCTGCTGTGGTTCATCGGGCATTACGCGCCCGAGCTCGAGAGCTGGGAGCGCGACATCTTCCTGGCCGTCAGGGAAGAGTCCTTCTACTTCTACCCGCTGTTCGCCACGCAGATCATGAACGAAGGCTGGGCATCGTACTGGCATGCGCGGCTGCTGCGGGAGGCGGACTTCGTGCCGCAGCAGGTTTACCTCGACGCGATCAAGTGCCATTCGGACGTCGTGCGGCCGATCGCGGCGAACCAGCAGGTCGCGCTGTCGGTCAACCCGTACCATCTCGGCTTCTCGATGTGGGAGAAGATCGTCGAGAACGAGGGGCTCGAAGCGGCGCGGCGCATCATGCAGCAGGACGACGACTTCGGGTTCATCCGCAACCATCTGACGCGGGAGCTCGCGGACGAGCTGCACCTGTTCCGCTATACCGCCAAGGACGGGCAGATCCGCGTGCTCGACATCGACCTCGACGGGCTGCACGAGAACCTGTTGGCGCCGAAGTACGGCTTCGGAGCGCCTTCGGTCTCGGCCGCCCACGTCCGGGTGGACGGCACGCTCGAGCTCGAGCACGACTACACGACGGACGGCCGCGGCCTCGATCTCGAGCGCAGCCGCCGCGTGCTGGAATACGTGCAGCGCGTGTGGCGGCGGCCGGTCGTCATGCACACGATCGACCACGAAGGGTCGCCGCACGAGCTGAGCTGTTCCTGAGAGCTGCCCGATCGAAACCGGATCGGACGGACGACGGATGCGACGGACCGTCGAGCGGGGCTAGCCGTCCGCGGCGCGGGCCACGTATGCCGCCACTACGGCGCAAAGAGCCGCCTCCGTCTGCGCAAGCACCCATCCGTTCACGATCGTGACGCGGCCGGCCGCGAAATCGGCCGCGACCCGCGTCTCGATGATGCGCCGACGGCGCTCCGTGCCCGCGGCCAGGAAATCCCGCCTCGCGGCGGCTGCGGGCAGCACGCGCCGGCACAGCGCCGCGGCCTGCGGACGCCGCGCCGGCAGCGCGCCGACGCAGATCTGCCCGATCCGGGCCGCGGCGGCGTAGCCGGGTCTTTCGGCGACGAGCCCGGCCAGGGCCTCGGCGAGCTCGGCATGACGGCCGCGAGGCCCCCACAGCTGCTCGGAGCTGCCGCGGGACGTGCGGCGATGCGCCGGCGGTGACGCGCCTGCCGCCGCGCGGCAAGCGAAGACGGCGGCCACGGCTGCGAGCAGCGATCGTCTCGTGACCGCCGCGAAGCGGCGATGGCCCGAGCTCGTGCGAAGCTCCTCGGGAAGGTTCATGCGAGCTCACCTTTCAATCGATCGGCCAGCCGGATCGACAGCGCAACCAGCGTCAGTGTCGGGTTCGTGTAGCCGCTGGTCGGAAACACCGAGCTGCCGGCAATGCTGAGATTTGCGACGCCGTGCACACGGCACTGCTCGTCGACGACGCCGCGGCGGGGATCGCGGTCCATCCGCGTCGTGCCCATCTGGTGCCAGGCGCCTCGCAGGCCGCGGTATACCGTCGGCCATCCGGTCGCGACGTCCGGCGCGAGCAGCCGGACCCGGCCGACGCCGGCACGGCCGAGCTCCTCGGCCATGATACGGGCACAGCGCTCGAACGTCCTGCGCTCGAGATCGCCGAGGCGCCAGTCGAGCTGCACGCGCCGCATGCCGAGCGCGTCGCGCTCATCCGACAACGTCACGCGGCTGTCCGCGTGGGGCGCGTTCTCCATGTGCATGTACAGCCAATAGGCTTTCAGTTTCGGCGGACGGAACAGCCGCCGGTAGCTGTACCTGACGATGCCGTCGAGATCCTGCGCGACGTTCGCCGCATACGCGGCCGCATCGCCGCCGTCGCGCAGGCTTTGCATCAGGCCGTAAACCGACTCGACGCCGGGCGACGTGCCGCGCAGCGCCTCCACGTCGTCCGCCGGGTCGATGTAGGCGCGAGCGTTCAACAGCTCCTCGCGCTCCTGCACGCGGCGCGACAATGCAAGGAAAGCCTTGCCGCGGACGCCGGACCCGCCGAGCCGGTGCTCCTCCGTATAAAGGCGCAGCCGCCCTTCATCGGCCGGCACGAGCAGGCCCGACGGCACGGCCAGGTGCTCCATGAAGTGACGCCCGACAAGGCCGTTGCCGTTCCCGAGCCCGCCGCGGTGCACGCCGTCGGAGGCGAGCAGCAGGCGCGCGTTCTCGATCGCGCCGGTCGCGAGCACGTACTCCTTTGCGCGGACGACGAACCCGTTGCCGGCGAGCGTCGCGCCACGGACGTGGCTCAAGCCGCGGCCGGATCCGACGGCGACCAGATCCACAGCGTTCGCATGCAGATACGTGTCGATGTTGGCCGCGCTTTCGAGCATATCGCGATATACGGAGCCGAAACGGGTCGGCGGGCTTGCCTGGTACATGGCCGACCGGATGCGGTCGGGATCGAGCGGCAGCTGCCGTCGCGACGGCCCCTCCCACGCCTGCGGCCGGTATTCGTACGGACCGAGCTCGCAGACGACGTGCGCGCGCTCGTAGTACGGGTCGAGATCCGGGCGTTCCAACGGCCAGCCGCTCAGCGGCACCCAGGAGCGGCGTTGGAAATCGATCGGGTCGAGCGGCCCGCAGACGCCGGACCAGTGGTTCGTCGTGCCGCCGAGGAAACGCAGCCGCAGCTCGGTCAGATCGTAATAAGGCAGGCCGACGTTCTCGCCCTCGTACAGGGCCTGCGTCTGCGGATCCGGCTGCACGCCACCGCTTTCGAGCAGACAGACGCGGATCGGCGTGCCCGCGAGCTCGCGCGCGATCGTGATGCCGGCGGCGCCGGCGCCGATCACGCACAGATC
>JAFGNC010000074.1 GCA_016927175.1 Gammaproteobacteria bacterium
ACGAACGGGTGCAGCAGCGACTCGAACTGGCTCGCCATGACCAGGTACACGAGAAAAACGGCCAGCGCGAGCGCGAGCATCAGCGAATCGAACGAGCGCTGCATCTCGTCGCTCTGGCCGGCGATGCGCACGCTGGTGCCCGCCGGCAGGGGCACCTGGCCGATGAAGGTTCGCGCTTCGTCGGCGGCGCTGCCGAGATCGCCGTAGCGCAGATTGGCCGACACGATCGCGACGCGCTGCTGCGCGACGCGGCGGATTTCGCCCGGACCCGCGGCCACGTCGAGATCCGCCACGGCATCGAGCGTGATCGGCCGGTCCGCGCCGGGGTTGACGATCAGCTTCGCGATGCGGTCGATCGAAGCTCGCTGAGCCTCGTTGGCTCGAACGAGCACGTCGATCTTGCGGTCGTCAGTGGTATAGCGCGTCGCGACCTCGCCGCGGACGCTGCGCACGACGGTTTCCGCGATCTCGTCGACCCGCAGCCCGAGCCTCGCCGCGCGCTCGTGGTCGAAGCGGATCCGGATCTCGGGGTGCCCTTGCCGCATCGTGGACTCGACGTCGGCGAAGCGCTGGGACCCTTCCATCAGCGCGGCGATGCGCGAGGACACGCGCTCGAGGTCGCCGAGATCGAAACCCGCCACCTCGATCTCCAGCGGCGTCGCAAACGAGAACAGCTCGGGCCGCGAGAACTCGTGCTCGACCCCCGGCTGCCCGTCCAGCCAGCCGCGCAGCGCATTCATCGCCGATTCCTCGTCGGCGCGCGCGGCGCCGCCCTGCAGCACGACGTTCAGCGTGCCGCCGTTCTCGCCCGCTTCCTCCGGGTTCGTATCGAGGCGGTTGCCCGTGCCCGCGACGGCATAAGTCCGATCGACGCCGGGCAGCTCGCGCGCGACGGCATCGAGGCGCTGGATCGCGGCGTCGGTCCGCTCGAGCGGCGTGCCGGGCGGGAGCTCCAGCTCCACGTTGAACTCGCCCTGCGTGAGCTGGGGGATCAGCTCGACACCGAGGCGCTGGGCCAGCAGCACACTCGATCCGAGAAGCGCGATCGCAACCGCGATGACGGCGGTCCGGTGCGCGAGCGACCATCGCAGCGCCTTCGGGTACAGGGCCGCGAGCGGCGCGTACGCGGCATTGAACGCGATGACGACAGGGGCGAGCAGCTTCCCGAGCAGCCATGCGAGGCTGCCGATGACGAGCGCGAACGCACGGACCAGCAGGGCGGCTCCGCCCGTCAGGACGGCGCGGCGGGCGCGTTTCACGCGTGCGCCGACGCGCGTGCGCGGCACGTAGCCCGAATCCGCCGCGGCGCCCGCGCCGCGTTCCGGCGCGAGCGCCGCGGAACCGCCCGCAACGGCTCGACCCGTGCCGCCTCGCGTGCCGACGCCGCCGCCGAGCGAGGCGAGCATCGGAATCAGCGTCAGCGCGACGGCCAGCGAAACGAGCAGCGCGAACGTCACGGTCAGCGCCTGGTCGCGGAACAGCTGTCCCGCGACGCCCTCGACGAACACGAGCGGGAAGAACACGGCGATGGTCGTCAGCGTCGACGCGATCACGGCCGTCGAGACCTCGCGCGTGCCGGCACGCGCCGCGTCGACGACGCGTGCGCCCTGCTCGCGCTTGCGGGCGATGTTCTCGAGCACGACGATCGAGTTGTCGACCAGCATGCCGATGGCGAGCGCGATGCCGCCGAGCGACATGATGTTCAGCGTGACGCCGCCGCCGTACATCATCGCGAACGTCGCGATGACCGAGACCGGAATCGAGATCGCGATGATCGTCGTCGTCCACGCGTTGCGCAGGAAGCAGTAAAGCACGAGCGTCGCCAGCAGTCCGCCGAGCAGCGCGGCCCCGATGACCTCGTTGATGGCGTTGCGGATGAAAACGGACTGGTCGTAGGTCTTGACCAGCTCGAGGTCCGAGGGCAGATTTTCGCGGACACGCTGAAGGCGCCGCTCGACGTTCCTCGCGACGCCGACGATGTTCGCATCACCCTCGCGATACACGGCGAGCTCGACGGCCTCGCGTCCGTTCACACGTGTGATCGCCTCGCGCTCGCGCGAGCCCTGCCGGACCGTCGCGATGTCCTTCAGGTAGATCGGCCGCGCGTCGCGCGTGTCGATGATCGTGTCGGCGATCTGGTCTACCGACGCGAATTCGTTGACCGTCCGCACCAGGAACTGCTGCGTGCCCTCCTCGAGCCGGCCGCCCGACAGGTTCACGTTCTCGGCGCGCAGGCGGCTCACGATCTCCGCGCCGGCGAGGTGGAGCTGCGCCAGCCGGTACTGATCGACCAGCACCTGGATTTCGTCCTCGAGGCCGCCCGAGATCTTCACGGCCGCGACGCCGGCAATGGCCTCGAGCTCCTTCTTCAGCTGCTCGTCGGAGTAGCGCCGCAGGATCTTCAGCTCGTCGTCGCGGCGCCCGGCGTCGGCGGGCGGCAGCACGGGCGGCATCTCGCGCTCGGCGCCGGAGGGGCCGTCGGGCGGAGCTTCTGGCCCGTCGCCGGCCGGCAGCGCGTGGGGCGCTTCCCGCGCGGAGTCCGGCGGCAGCGCTGCCGGCTCCGCGCGCCGGCTCAGGGCGAGACGCAGCACCGGCTCCGTCGACGGATCGAAGCGCAGCAGCACGGGCCGCTCGGCGTCGAGCGGCAGCTCGAGCACCTCGAGCTTCTCGCGCACGTCGAGCGCCGCATAGTCCATCTGCGTGCCCCAGGAGAACTCCAGCGTGACGTCGGACTGACCGGCCCGCGATACGGAGCGCACGACCCGAACGCCCCTGACCACGCCGACGGCCTCCTCGATCGGGCGGGACAGCAGGTTCTCGATCTCGGCCGGCGCGGCGCCGGGATATTCGGTGCGGACGGTCAGCGTCGGGTAGGACAGATCGGGCAGAAGGTTCACGGGCAGGCGCGACAGAGAAACGAGGCCGAACAGCAGCACGGCCACCGTGAACATCAGAATCGTGACGCGGCGGCGCGTGGCGATGTCGATCAGCTTCATCGCACGCGCCCGTCGATCGAGCCGTTGCAACGGCGGAAGGGGCGGCACGCTTCCAAGGCCCACGCTTTGCCGGCCGGGGCGACCGCGCGCCCCGCCGCCGACCCGACTTCGGCAGGCGTCATGACGCGATCTCTTGCGCCGTCGAACCTTCGATGACCTGCACCTGACTGTCGTTGCGCAGCGCCGCCTGGCCGGTCACGACGACGATGTCGCCGTCCGCGAGCCCGGCGGCGATTTCGACGCGGCCGTTGTCGCGGTAACCGACGCGCACGTCGCGGCGCTCCGCGACACCGTCCCGAATCACGAACACGGAGGTCCGCGAGTCTTCCGCGATGACGGCCTGCGTCGGAACCAGCAGCACGTCGCTGCGCGTGTCGTGCACGACGTCGATACGCGCGAACATGCCGGGTTTCAGCGGCTTGTCGCCGCCGCCGATCTCTACCGTGACGCGAAACGTGCCTGTGGCGGCGTCGATCAC
>JAFGNC010000075.1 GCA_016927175.1 Gammaproteobacteria bacterium
AGCTTCCCTAGGAGTCCGCGTTCCGTCTGCCGATCTGATCGACCGGAATCGCAACGCCGGGGACACGGCCGCCGTGCAGCACGGGCAGCTCCGGAGCCATGTCGCCGTCGAGCCTCGGACCGAGCAGGAACACGGACAGCGCCTTCAGCGGGCTCGACAGCGTGTGCTCCACCGCCGTGCCTTCATAGCCGCAGTGCGCCATGCAGTTGTCGCACTTCGGATTTCGTCCCGTGCCGTAATTCTCCCAGGTCGTGGTCTCCATCAGCTCCCTGAACGAGCTCGCATAGCCTTCGTCGACGAGCAGGTAGCAGGGCTTCTGCCAGCCGAAGACGTTGTAAGTGGGATTGGCCCACGGCGTGCACTGGTAGCTTTGATTCCCGGCGAGGAAATCCAAAAACAGACTCGACTGGTTGAAGTGCCACTTGCTCGAGCGCTGCTTGCCGCGCTTGAAGATCTCGCGGAACAGCTGCTTTGCGTTGCGCCGCCCCATGAACACGTCCTGCCGCGGGGCATGGTCGTAGCTGTAGCCCGGCGACACCATGACGCCCTCGATGCCGAGCGTCATCGCATAGTCGAAGAAGTCGGCGACGTCGTCCGGGTCCTCGCCCGCGTACAGTGTGCAGTTGGCCGTGACGCGGAAGCCTTTCTCGCGCGCGACCTTGATCGCTGAAACGGCTTTGTCGAACGTGCCCTCGCGGCACACGGACTCGTCGTGACGCGCCCGGTTGCCGTCGAGATGGATCGAGAACGTCAGGTAAGGCGACGGCTCGTAGTCGTCGATCCTCTGCTCGAGCAGCAGCGCGTTGGTGCACAGGTACACGAACTTCTTGCGCTCGATGATGCCGCGCACGATCTGCGGCATCTCCTTGTGGATCAGCGGCTCCCCGCCGGGAATCGAGACGACCGGCGCGCCACACTCGTCGACCGCGTTCAACGCGTCCTCGACGCTCATGCGCTTGCGCAGGATATCGGGCGGATAGTCGATCTTGCCGCAGCCCGCGCACGCGAGGTTGCACTGGAACAGCGGCTCGAGCATCAGCACGAGCGGATACCTTTTGTTCCCCTTCAGCTTCTGCTCGAGGATGTACTTGGCTATTCGGTAGCTTTGTACGAGTGGGATGCTCATCGATTCTCCTTGGTGTTCTATCCTGGCTGCACGGCGAAAAAGGGGTCAGGGCCCTTTTCGGCCGTTCCCCGGGGAGCCGGCGAAACGCTCGCGAAAAAGGGCCCTGACCCCTTTTCTCGCCCCGTTCCGGCCGCGCTCAGCCGTCCGTTCCGGTCCGTCGCAGCAGCATGTCGAGGAAGTTGTGCTGGATGTGCGCCCATTCCATTTTGAACCATGGCGTGAAGCGCTCCGGCGACGCTTCGAGCTCCGCCTCGAGATCACCGATGCGGACCCACCGCCAGTCTGCTATCTCGCTGACGTTGACGTCCACCGGTCCGTCGTAGCGGCCGTAGTACACCCAGCAGTACTCGTGCTCCGCGCCGATCGCGCCGTATTGCGCTTGATACTTGAACTTGTACAGGAATTCGAGCGGACAGTCGAACCCGAGCTCCTGCATCAGGCGGCGCGACACCGCCTCGTCCATTTTCTCGCCGCGGCGCGGGTGCGAGCAGCAGGTGTTCGACCAGTAATTCGGCCACAGCGGCTTCGACGGCGACCGCTGCTGCAGCAGCAGCTCATCGTCGCCGTTGAAGACGAAGATCGAGAACGCGCGATGCAGGATGCCGTTCCCGGTGTGACATGCGCTCTTCGTGTCGGAGCCGATCTCGCGATCGAGCTCGTCGACGAGGATCAGCTCCTCGCCGGAGTTGGAGACTATTTCCTCACGCGCCATCGAGCGTCGCTCCCAAGCTGATCGGCAGGGCCTGGTAGCCTGCCGCGCGTATCGCGTTCACGACCGGCGTGGTATCGGATTCGCAGATTGCGACGATCGAGCCGCCGCCCCCGCCGCCGGTCAGCTTCGCGCCGAGCGCGCCGTTCTCGCGCGCGATCGTGACGAGTTGCTCGAGCTCCGGGGTCGACACCTGCAGCGCATTCAACATGCCGTGGCAGACATTCATCAGCTCGCCGAGCGCCGGCAGATCGTGATCCTGTATGGCCTGCACGCCTCGCAGCGTCAGCGTGTCGATCTGATCGAAAATACGCTCGTACAGCTTCCCGTCCTGCTGCCAGGCCTCGCGCACGCGCCCCACCGTTTTCGCGGTCAGGCCTTCGTAGCCGGTCATGCCGATCACGGCCGGAATCGGCCTGGTGATGTTCAGCGGCTCGATCAGCGGAGGATCGCCGGGGCGAAACACGAGCGCGCGGCCGTAGCACGCGAGCGTGTTGTCGAGCCCGCTCGGGCTGCCGTGCGCGACCTTCTCCGACTCGAACGCGAGCCGGTTCACCTCGTCGTCGGAGAGCCCCAGCTTGAAGTGCGCGTCGAGCGCGCGCACGATCGCGACGGCCATCGCCGCCGAGCCGCCGAGGCCCATGCTGCGCGGAACCTCCGGGAACACCTCGATCCGCATGCCGCGGCCGGAGAGCCCCAGCTTGTCCAGCACGACTCCGGCGGGCTTCTCGAACGAGCGCCGGTCGGCCGGGTTGCGCGCGAGCTGATACTCGACGCCCCAGCGCGGAATCATCAGGTGGATCCCCTCGTCGCAGTCCTCGACCAGCGCGCGGATCGTCAGCGGCACAGGCGCCGCGATCGCGTGCCGGCCGTAAACCACCGCGTGCTCGCCGAGCAGCACGACCTTGCCGTAGCCGACGCCCATCGACGGGTTCTCGTGCTTTTTGACACCGCCCGAGCCGCCGGCCCGCCCCCGTTCCGCTTCGATCTCCGCGATGATCTCCTGCGCCTTCCAGACCTTTATCGTGCCGCTCTGGATCACGCGGTCGAGCACTTCGTCGAACAGCTCCTTCGGGGCGCCGGCGGCGGTCACGACGCTGCGCGCGTGCAGCGTCATGTGACCCTTCTGAATGCCCTCGGTCGCGAGCGCCCTGATCGCGGCGAAATTCTGCGCGAGGCCGACGGCGGCCATGACCTCGGCCAGCTCGGTCGCGGATTTGACTCCGAGCAGCCGCAGATTCAGCGCGACGGTCGGATTGGACTCGAGCGGTGCGCCGACGATACCGACCTTGATCGGAATCTCGATGCTGCCGCAGAGGTTGCCTTCCTCGTCGGCGCGCCACTCGGTCAGCGAAGTGTAGCGGCCGCTCCTCGCGGCGTACGCATGGGCTCCCGCCTCGATGGCGCGCCAGTCATTGCCGGTCGCGATCGCGAGCGGGTCGATGCCGTTCATGATTCCCTTGTTGTGCGTCGCGGCGCGATACGGGTCGACGGCGGCGAAATCCGCCGCGACGATGATGCCGTCGCGCGCCTCTTCGCCCGAGTACCCGCGCCCGGCCAGCTTGCCGACGGGAATCCTGCACGACGCGCGGACGAGCGCACGGTCGGTCAGGTTCGACAGGATCCGCAGGAACACGCGCCCGCCCGTGATCGACTCGATCAGCGGCGCGACGCCCTCGCACATGCCGTTGACGAGATTCGCGCCCATCGCATCGCGCGTGTCGACCAGCAGATGCACGACCAGCATCGGCTTGCCGCTCGACGGCAGCGGATGGACGAACAGCTCGATGTCCCGCGCTCCGCCGCCGCGCGCGACCATGTTCGGGTGGAAGCTGTTCGCGAGATTGACGACCTCGCGGGCGCGGTCGCGCAGCTTCGCCTTGGCCTTCTCCATGTTCGGCACGTTGACGACCTGGATCTGCCCGATCAGGATCGGATCGGAAGCTTCGGCCTCGAAGCCGCCGGAAGAGCGCACGAGCTTGCAGGCCGAGCCGAGCGCCGCGACCACCGACGGCTCCTCGACGACCATCGGCGCGATGTACTGCTTCCCGTTGACGACGAGATTCATGCCGAGACCGAGCGGCAGCCCCATGACGCCGACGACGTTCTCGATCATCTTGTCCGCGGCGGACAGATCGAGCGTGTGCCGGCCGGTGGACAGGGCCCGGAAATCGCTGGCGCTCAACAACCCCCGCTCGTGGACGGCCCTGACCCGCTCCTCGATGCTGAGCTTGTAGAAATCCGGAATTCTCAGTCGATCCGCACTCACTCGGCTTGCTCCTCGACAACCATACCCTGCCGGTCCAGGCACAGGTCGATGACCTGATAGCCGTCGTCGCCGACGGCCCGCTCGAACGCGCGCAATGCGTCGTCGTCGGCCGCCAGCGCTAATCCGAGATCGCCGCCGCCCGCGCCGCTGACCTTGTAGGTCACCCCGAAGCGGCGTGCATGCTCACCGATGGCGCGGTGCTCGACCGTCACGATATCGGCTCCGATCGCCCGACCCAGAACATCCAATTGTCGCCCGTACAGATCGACGGCGCGCAGAAATTCTTTGCTATCCTCGTGCCTCGCAGCGGCGCAGCCCCCCTCCGCGATGTCTTCCATGACGCGTTGCCGCTCCGCAGCCTCGGTCGGCCGCTCCGTCTTCCAGCTCCGGTAGCGTGCTACCAGATCGGGCGTCGAAGCCGACCGGCCGGCAAAAATACCCGCGAATCCTACACTGTTCGGGAGCCGGACTGAACCAACCTGGGGCAAAGTTCCAGCCTGCAACCGGAACTCGATCACACCCCCGGTATAAGCGGCGGCCACGTCGAGGCCGCTGCCGGAGCCGCCCTGAAACCGCCGGTGCAGCTCGATCAGCTGCTCGAGCGACGGCCGGGAGGCGGCGAGGCCCGCTCCGCCCCGCGTCCAGGCTGCCCACGCGCCGGCCCATGCGCACAGCGCCGCGGCGCTGGAGCCGAGCCCGAGCTTGCGGCCATCGAAGAACAGCTCCCGCGAATCGAGCACTGCGCTCCACGGCTCGGGCGATGCACCCGGCAGTCCCGTCGCGGCCGCATCGATCAGCGCCATCCCGGTTTGCCGGCCCGGCTCGACGTCGTGACGCGCGGGCTCCGGGAAGCGCGTCTCCAGCGTGCTGCGCCGGCTGCCGCTCGGACCGATCCGGGCACGGCAGCGCCGGTCCACGGCAAGCACCAGGGCGGGCGCGCCGTCGAGCACCGCGTACTCTCCGAGCACGGCGAGCTTGCCCGGCGCGCTCGCGGCGATTCGGCGGCCGGCGGCGGGGCGCGAAGCGGCCACGTCAGCCGGTCTCGAGCCCGGGGCCGAGGCCCGTCACGAGCACGTCGAGCACCCCCGGCACTCCCGCGAGCTCCGCCTCGACGTCGCTGCGCGCTCCCGGCGCGCAGACGGCCTTGACCTGGGGGCCCGCGTCGATAGTGAAAAAAACCGGCACGCCGCGCCGGCGTAGCGAGCGCACGGCGTGCACGCATTCGACCGTGACCCCGTTCCAGTACAGCAGCGGCGGCCGAGCCGCCATCGCGGCGGCGTGCATCTTCAGGCAGCTGTGCTCGGCGAGATCGGCCAGCAGGTCGAAGTCCCGTGCCTCGATCGCCCGCCTCGCGCCGGCGAGATCGGCGGGCTGCTCCGCCACCCACGCCGGATAGTACGGAGACGACGCTTCCGATCGCGCCATGCCCGGGCCTGAGCCGACGTCCTTCTCACCCCGCGCCGTGATCGCGACGACGACCTCGAGCGGCCACGCGTCCGCGGGCAGCAGCGGCTCCGCATAACTGTCGCCGCCGTCGGCCGCCGCGCCCGCGTGCATCTCGACGAAGCCGCCGAAGACCGATCGGGCCGCGGAGCCCGAGCCCTGACGCGCCGCAATGCTGAGCTCGCGCGGCGTCAGCTCGAGACCGAGCGCCCGGGCGCCCGCGCCGACCAGCGCGGCAAACCCCGATGCCGACGATGCGAGCCCCGCGCCCGTCGGAAAATTGTTGCGGCTGACTATGCTCGCTCGCGCCGTGACTCCGGCGCGCTGCCGCAGCAGGTCGAGGCAGGCGGATACCCGCGCAAGCTGCTCCGGCCGCGCCGCGCCGTCGAGCGACAGCTGGTCGGACGCGAGCCGCTCGTCGAAGCGGACCTCCGTTTCCGACCACAGGGCGTCGAGCGTGATCGAAATCGAACCGACGGCCGGGATCTTCAGCGCGGCGTCCGCCTTGCCCCAGTATTTGATCAGCGCGATGTTGGCA
>JAFGNC010000483.1 GCA_016927175.1 Gammaproteobacteria bacterium
GGCGCGCGCGGCGCATTCGCGCGCAAACCCAATATGCGGGTCGTCGCGACCGGCGCCCGGACCGGCGGCGAGCCGGAGGTCGAGATCCGATCGATCGACGGCGGCGTGCTCGTGCAGCAGCGCGACCGCGCGACGACCACCGCCGCGGAGCTGCGCACCGTCACCGAGCGCGCCCCGACGGAAGAGGAAATCCGCGACCTGCTGTTCGCTTGGCGGGTCGTCAAGTACGTGAAGTCCAACGCGATCGTCTACGCGCGCGGCGGCAGGACGCTCGGCATCGGCGCGGGCCAGACCAGCCGCGTCATGAGCGCGCAGATCGCGCTGACGAAAGCCGGCGAGCAGAACTTACCGCTGCACGGCGCGGCGATGGCGTCGGACGCCTTCTTTCCGTTCCGCGACGGCATCGACGTCGCGGCACAGCACGGCATCGCTGCCGTGATCCAGCCGGGCGGCTCGATCAGGGACGAGGAAGTGATCGGCGCCGCGAACGAGCACGGCATCGCGATGGTGTTCACCGGCGTGCGCCACTTCAGGCACTGACGGCGCACGTCAGGGCCGCACTGTCGAATTTCTTTGGAGCGATCGAATTGAAGGTACTCGTCATCGGGGGCGGCGGGCGCGAGCACGCGCTCGCATGGAAGGCCGCGCAATCGCCGCAAGTCGGCGAAGTGCTCGTGGCTCCCGGCAACGCCGGAACGGCGGCGGAGCCGCGCATGCGCAACGTCCGCGTCGGCACGGCCGACCTCGACGCGCTCGTCGATCTGGCGCGGCGGGAGTCGGTGGACCTGACGATCGTCGGCCCGGAGCAGCCGCTCGCGGCCGGCGTCGTCGACCGCTTCGACGCGGCCGGCCTGCGCTGCTTCGGGCCGACGGCCGCCGCGGCCCGGCTCGAGAGCTCCAAGGCGTTCGCGAAGGGCTTCCTCGCGCGGCACGGCATTCCTACGGCCGATTATCGGAGCTTCACGTCCATCGACGAGGCCAGGGCGTACGTCCGCGCCCGCGCGCTGCCGGTCGTCGTCAAGGCGGACGGGCTCGCCGCGGGCAAAGGCGTCGTGATCGCCCGCACGCTCGCCGAAGCCGAGGAAGCGCTCGAGCAGATGCTCGAGGGCGGCGCCTTCGGCAGCGCCGGCGCGACGGTCGTCGTCGAGGACTTCCTGCGGGGCGAGGAGGCAAGCTTCATCGCGGTCGTCGACGGCACCGCAGTCGTGCCCCTCGCGAGCTCACAGGACCACAAGACGCGCGACGACGGCGACACGGGGCCGAACACCGGCGGCATGGGCGCGTACTCGCCCGCGCCCGTCGTAACCGATGAAGTGCACCGGCGGATCATGGAAGAGGTCATGATGCGGACCGTCGAGGGTCTGGCGGCCGACGGCATCCGTTACCGGGGGTTCCTGTACGCGGGCCTGATGATCGACGCCGACGGCACTCCGCGCGTGCTCGAGTTCAACTGCCGGCTCGGCGATCCCGAGACGCAGCCGATCCTGTTTCGGCTGCGCAGCGACCTGATCGAGCTGCTGTCCGCGTGCTTCGACGGCTCGCTGCCCGACGCCGCCGTCGAGTGGGACGCCCGGCCGGCGGTCGGGGTCGTCATGGCGAGCGCGGGCTATCCCGGCAGCTACGAGAAAGGCCGGGTCATCACCGGCCTCGATGCGTGCGCCGACGACGACACGGCAAAGATCTTCCATGCGGGCACGCGCATCGACGACGGCAACGTCGTCAACGACGGCGGGCGCGTGCTGTGCGCGGTCGCGCTAGGCCGCGACGTACGCGCGGCACGTGACCGCGCATACGAGCTCGTCGGCAGGATTCACTGGGAAGGCGCCTTCTGGCGCCGCGACATCGGCCACCGGGCGGTCGACCGCCGGCGCAGCGGCTGACCGCGCGAGCGGCCGCCGCCTCGAACCGCGGATCAGCGCTTCATCGCCTCGAAAAAATCGGCGTTCGTCTTCGTATCCTGCAGCTTGCTCAGCAGGAACTCGACCGCGGCGAGCTCGTCCATCGGGTGCAGCACTTTGCGCAGCACCCACATCTTCTGAAGCTCGTCCGGAGACGTCAGCAGCTCTTCCTTACGCGTGCCGGACCGGTTGATGTTGATCGACGGGAACACGCGCTTCTCGGCGATGCGGCGATCCAGGTGGATCTCCATGTTGCCGGTGCCCTTGAATTCCTCGTAAATCACGTCGTCCATCTTGGAGCCGGTGTCGATCAGCGCGGTCGCGATGATCGTCAGGCTGCCGCCCTCCTCGATGTTACGCGCTGCGCCGAAAAAGCGCTTCGGCCGCTGCAGCGCGTTCGCGTCGACGCCGCCCGTCAGCACCTTGCCCGACGAAGGGACGACGGTGTTGTACGCGCGGGCGAGACGCGTGATCGAGTCGAGCAGAATCACGACGTCCTGCTTGTGCTCGGTCAGACGCTTCGCCTTCTCGATGACCATCTCGGCCACCTGCACGTGGCGCGTCGCCGGCTCGTCGAACGTGCTGGACACGACCTCGCCGCGCACGGTGCGCTCCATCTCGGTGACTTCCTCTGGCCGCTCGTCGATCAGCAGCACGATCAGCCTGCACTCGGGATGGTTCGCCGCGATCGACGCCGCGATGTTCTGCAGCAGCATCGTCTTGCCCGCTTTCGGCGGCGAGACGATCAGGCCGCGCTGGCCCTTGCCGATCGGCGCGACCATGTCGATGATCCTGGCCGTCAGATCCTCGGTGCTGCCGTTGCCCTGCTCGAGCTTCAGGCGCTCCTTCGGAAACAGCGGCGTCAGGTTCTCGAACAGAACCTTGCTCTTCGCGTTCTCGGGCGCGTCGTGGTTGATCTGCCCGACCTTGAGCAGCGCGAAGTAACGCTCACCGTCCTTCGGCGGCCGGATCAGCCCGGAGACCGTGTCGCCGGTGCGGAGATTGAAACGCCGTATCTGGCTCGGCGACACGTAGATGTCGTCGGGCCCTGCCAGGTAGGAGCTGTCCGCCGAGCGCAGGAAGCCGAAGCCGTCCTGCAGGATCTCGAGGACGCCTTCGCCGAAGATGTTCTCGCCGTTCTTCGCGTGCGCCTTCAGGATCGAGAAGATGATGTCCTGCTTGCGCGACCGGGCCAGATTCTCGAGGCCCATGGACTCGCCGAGCTCGACCAGATCCGCGGCGGGGCGGGTCTTGAGCTCCGAAAGGTTCATCGCATTCTTCGTGAGCTCGAATTCCGCGGCGGGAATCACATCGAATTCCTCATCGTCGGGGAATTCCTCTCGAGGCATTTTCTTCCGGCGGGAAGACCGTTTTCCGTTGCCCTCTCGCGGCTGGCGTGAGCCGCTCTTGACGCGGGCGCGTGCTGAATTGCCCAAATAACCCCTCACGGATGCTTACCAAAGCTCGTTATGGAAAACCTGCTTACGATCCGCGCCGCTCGACCGGCTCCGACGCGATGTTCGCGTCCAGAAACGCTTCCAGCTGCGCTTTCGACACCGCGCCGACCTGCTGGGCGGCCACGGAACCATTACGAAACAAAAGCAGGGTCGGAATACCTCGGATGTTGTACTTCGGAGGCGTTTGCGGATTCTCGTCGATGTTCAACTTCACGATCTGCAACCGGTCACTGTAGTCCTCCGCGATGGAGTCCAGGATCGGAGCGATCATCTTGCAAGGGCCGCACCACTCCGCCCAGAAGTCGAGCAGTACCGGCCGGTCCGACTGCAGTACGTCGCGTTCGAAATCGGCATCGGTCGTGTGCGTAATACGTTCACTCACGTCTAGTTCCTCGTCCCTGCGCTATCGGTATGGCGGAAGTTCCCGCGCGGGGCCCCGAACCAAATCTCCTGATCGAGGTCCATGGAGGCGAACCCAAGTGACGCAGCCCGGCCCGTCAGGCACAATGTCGCAGCTGGTCGCTTTTCTCGAGGCTCGCGGGAAACTGTGGATGTCTGGGAAAGCGAGAGTCCTCGCCCGATGAGCCTTATTTTGAACCGTTGAGAAGATAATTTGCAAGCTTTAGAGAACACGAGTGAGAACCCATCCGGCCCGGCCCAGCACCTGACCGATCTGCAATTCTCGGACCTGGACCTCGAGTCCGCCTTGAAGCAGGGCATCGCCGACGCGGGCTTCACGTATTGCACGCCGATCCAGAAACAGACATTGCCGGTCGCCCTCGCCGGGCGCGACGTAGCGGGCCAGGCCCAGACCGGCACCGGCAAGACGGCGGCCTACCTGATCGCGCTGTTTCACTACCTTAAGAATCACGAGCCGCTCGAATCGAGCAAGGGAGGGCCGCGCGCGCTGATTCTGGCGCCGACTCGTGAGCTGGCCGTCCAGATCCACAAGGACGCCGAGCTCCTCGGCAAGCACCTGCCGTTCACGCTCGGCCTCGCCTACGGCGGCACGGATTACGAAAAACAGAGGCGGCACCTCGCGGCCGGCGTCGACCTGCTGATCGGCACACCTGGCCGCGTCATCGATTTCTTCAAGCAGGGCGTATACGGCTTCCGCCGGGTTCAGGTGGCCGTGCTCGACGAGGCCGACAGGATGTTCGACCTCGGTTTCATCAAAGATATCCGTTACGTGCTGCGGCGGCTGCCGCCGCACGAGCAGCGGCTGAACCTGCTGTTCTCGGCCACGCTGTCCTATCGCGTGCTGGAGCTCGCGTACGAGCACATGAACGAGCCGGAGCTCGTGCGGATCGAGCCGGACAAGATGATGGTCGACCGCGTTCGACAGAGCATCTACTTTCCGTCGAACGAGGAAAAGATCCCGCTGCTGATCACTCTGCTGAAAGGCATCGACGAGGACAGCGCCAGCTCGATGATCTTCGTCAATACGCGCCGCGAGGCCGATCGGCTGCGCGACCATCTCGAGGCGAACGGAATTCAGGCGGCGGCGCTGTCGGGCGACGTGCCGCAGCGAAAGCGCCTCAGCATGCTGCGCGACTTCCAGGAAGGCAGCGTCAAAGTGCTGATCGCCACCGACGTCGCGTCGCGCGGGCTGCACGTGCCGAACGTCAGCCACGTGTTCAATTACGACCTGCCGCAGGACGCCGAGGATTACGTCCACCGGGTCGGACGCACGGCGCGGGCCGGCGCCTTCGGCGACGCGATCAGCTTCGGCTGCGAGGATTACGTGACATCGCTGCCGGACATCGAGGCCTTCATCGGGCGCAAGATACCGGTCGAGACGTACGACCACGAGAAGCTGCTGCCGATCGAGCGCGTCGCGCGGCGCCGGCGCGAGAGCGGCGCGGCCGATCGTCGCCGCGACGGTCGGCCCGGCGGCGGGCGCCGGCGCGAAGGCGGCTCGGGCGGGCGCCGACACGAGGGCGGCTCGGGCGGGCGCCGCCGCGAAGCCCGCGGGGACGAGCACCGGCAGAGCGAAGGCGCGCCGCAGAAGCCGCCGTCCGGACCCCAGCCCTCGTCAGGACCGGGCGAAAGCTCGACGGAAGCGAAGAAGCCCGCTTCCGGGGCACGGCGCCGCGGCCGGCGCGGCCGCGGCGGCTCGCGCCGCAGCGGCGGCGGCGACAGCGGCGGCGACAAGAGCACGGATACTTCGTCTTAGGCCCGCTACGCGCTGTCGGTCCGGCATGCGCTGTCGGTCCGACACGCGCTGTCGGTCCGGCA
>JAFGNC010000484.1 GCA_016927175.1 Gammaproteobacteria bacterium
GCGAGGTCGGCCTGACTGACCCGGTCGAGGGCAGCAGCGGTTTCGCGGATCGCTTCGAGGGCGGCGGGCCGACCGATTCACGGGGCCGCTCGCTGCGCGAGCTCGATCTCGAGAAGCGCTTGCTGCGCTACCCTCTGAGCTACCTCGTCTACTCCCGGGCGTTCGCTGCGCTGCCGGAAGCGGCAAAGGCGCAGGTTTTCCGCCGCTTCGGCGAGGTTCTGAGCGGTGCGGACACGAGTGAGCGCTTCGCCCATCTGTCCGCCGCCGACCGCGCCGCCATCCTCGAGATCCTGACCGAGACGCACTCCGGCTTCGCCGCCGCGCGCGAGCGCTGACGAATGGCGATTTGGCGAATCGGAGAACCTGTGGTATCTATAGCGCCCGTGATCGCCAGCCGCTACACCTTCTGGTATTTCGGCTTTCCAATGCCACAGGCGGAGGAAGGGCTGCGATCGACCTGAATTTTTGAGTTCCGAGAGCATTCCGAAAAGCCGCCAGCGAACCTGGCGGCTTTTTTTTTGCCGCCGGATCCGCGGGCCCCGAAGAACTGGAGAAAACAAAATGGCCCCTCACACGGACGATCTGCGCATCCGCGACATCCACCCTCTGGTGACACCGGCGGAGCTGATCCGCGATCTACCCTGCAGCGACGCCGTCTCAGAGGTCGTGACCGACGCCCGCCGGGCGCTGCACGACATCCTTCACGGCAGGGACGACCGCCTGGCCGTCGTAATCGGCCCGTGCTCGATACACGACCCGGCGGCAGCGCTCGAGTACGCGAGCCGACTGCGCCCGCTGCGCGAGCACCTCGGCGACGCTCTGGAAATCGTCATGCGCGTTTATTTCGAGAAGCCCCGCACGACGATCGGCTGGAAAGGGCTGATAAACGACCCGGATCTCGACGGCAGCTACGACATCAACAAAGGCCTGCGCCTGGCGCGACGGCTGCTGCGGGACATCAACGCGCTCGGACTGCCGGCCGGCTGCGAGTACCTCGACGTGATCTCGCCGCAGTACATCTCGGACCTGGTCGCGTGGGGCGCGATCGGCGCGCGCACGACCGAGAGCCAGGTGCACCGGGAGATGGCGTCAGGGCTCTCCTGCCCGATCGGATTCAAGAACGGCACGGACGGCAATGTCAGAATCGCCGTCGACGCGGTCGGCGCCGCCTCGCATCCGCACCATTTCCTGGCCGTCACGAAAGACGGCCGCTCGGCCGTCGCGTCGACGACCGGTAATCCGGACGGTCACGTGATCCTGCGCGGCGGCAAATCTCCGAACTACGACGCCGCGAGCGTCGACGCCGCCGGCGCGGCGCTGGCTCGAGCCGGCCTGGCGCCCCGGCTCATGATCGACGCGAGCCACGCGAACAGCGGTAAGAAGCCCGAGAATCAGCCGAAAGTCGTAGACGACATCGCCGCGCAGATCGAAGCCGGCGAGGAGCGCATCGTCGGCGTCATGGTGGAAAGCCATCTCGTCGCGGGGCGACAGGACCTGAACGACGGGCGCGCGCTCGTCTACGGGCAGAGCATCACGGACGGCTGCATCGGCTGGGAGACCTCCGTCACCGTGCTCGAGCGGCTGGCGCGGGCCGTGCGCCGCCGGCGCGAGCTGCAGGCCAGCGCGGCCTAGGCGCGCCGCGGCGGCAGCGCTGCGGCCGCGGCAGCACGTGCGGCGATGACGGCCGCGGCGGCTCGCGGCGATCACGGCCGCGGCGGCTCGCGGCGATCGCTGCCGCGGCACGCAGGACCGTGACGAAGGTCGGGGCTACAGCGGCCGGTAGCGCATCGAGCCGCCGACCGGCAGCGACTCGGGCACGGGCTTGCCCTGCTCGCGCAGGGCGGCGGGCCAGTCTCGCAGATGGCTCGCCGCGTCTCCGACCGCCGCGATCTCGCCGTCCGGCCCGTAGTGGACCATCGCGCCGTAGACGACGAAGATCACGTCGGTCTCCCCCGTGTTGCCGTCCGCCACCTTCAATGTGTGCGTGCTGCCCGGCGGCTCGAACAGGTAAGAGCCGGCCCGATTCGGCGGCGTGTCAGGATGCTCGAGGTAGGACCATTCCCCCGAAAGCGTGAAGGCGTGCACCTCGCCCGTGTGCAGGTGCGGCGGCAGCGCGATGCCGGGCGCGAAGCGTATCCGCACGGCGAGCCGGCCTCCCTCGACGTCGGCCATCAGCAGCTTGAGCCGAACGCCCGGCGTGCCGGCCCAGTCATCCGCGAAAGGCAGGTCGTCCGTCGCCGTGTGAAAGGCTCCGGGCATGTCCATCGTCGTTCCTCCCCACGTAAAGCTCAGGCGCGACCGTCTTCGGTACGCTCCATCCTGACGTGCTCGATTCCGGCCTCGTCGAACCGCTCGCCGACGCTGCGATATCCGAGACGCTCATAGAACGGCACGGCCGCCACCTGCGCATGGCACCACACCGACGACAGTCCGCGCTCCGCCGCAATGCGGTGCAGCGCGCGCATGATCGCTGCACCGACGCCGTGCCGCCGCGCCTCGGCGAGCACGGCGACCCTGCCGATCTTGCCGGCGGCGCCGTGCTCCCGCGCAACATCGACCCGTCCGGTGCCGACGGCCTCACCGTTCAGGTATGCGAGCACGTGCACGCAGAAAGGATCGCGCTCGTCGATCTCGATCTCCTCCGGTACCTTCTGCTCGTCGACGAAGACGGCGAACCGAATGCGCCGGATCGCAGCGTTGTCCGCGCCGAAGTCGGCGATTCTGACGTCGGGAGTAGCGCCGCTCCCGTCGGGCCGTCGCTGCACGCCGCTCTCCGCTGTCCGGGTCGCTCAGAGCCTAGCAAAATGCGTCGCGACGCACACGACGCCGGAGCCCATGGGGCTCGCGCTATGAAAAGGCGGCCGGACGCACGGCGCGCACGCGGCCGTCCGCCTATACTCGACCTGCCACGTCAACTTCGCCATGGATGCCTTATGCGTAACGGCCGACGCCTCGCGATGCTGCTTTCGGCGCTGCTCGCCTGCTCGTGCGGACGAGCCGAGCAGGTCGTCGGCCGCGCCGACGTGATCGACGGCGACGGGCTGCAGCTCGGCGAGCTGACGGTCCGGCTCTTCGGCATCGACGCGCCGGAAGGCCAGCAGAGCTGCCGGCGCGAAGGCAGGGCATGGGCCTGCGGGGAAGCCTCGGCTCGGAAGCTGCGGGAGCTCGTCAACGGGCGCGTCGTGACGTGCGAGCCGCGGGACGTCGACAGCTACGGCCGCATCGTCGCGGTCTGCCGGACAGGCGGAATCGACGTCAATGCGGCGCTGGTCGAGTCCGGACTCGCCCTCGCCTACCGACGCTTCAGCGACGACTACGTGCCCGCCGAGGAAACGGCCCGGCGCCGGCGCGCCGGCATGTGGGCGGGAGAGTTCGAGCCCCCGTGGGAATGGCGGCAGCGTCGGCAGGACCAGGCGGGAAATCCGGCGGCCGGGCAGCGCGGCGCGGCCTGCGACATCAAGGGCAACATCTCCCGCAACGGCAATCGCATTTACCACGTTCCGGGCTCGCCCTCGTATCAGACGACCGTCGTCGATTCCGGACGCGGCGAGCGCTGGTTCTGCAGCGAGCGCGAAGCGCGCGACGCCGGCTGGCGCGCGCCACGGCGCTGAGACCGGAACGCGCTGCCGGCAGCGCCCTGACGGAATGCACGTCGCGGAAAGCCCCCTTCGGTCGCCGCGGCAGCGCGGTTATACTCCGACGCGTTTTTTCGGAGCCGGACCGGGGGGCGCGGGCAGCAAGCCATGGCGATACGGCAGGAAGAAGAACGATACGACGCGGCCCGGCAACGGCTCGAGCCGACGGAGTCCGGCAGCGGCTCGCCGCGGAGCGACGAAGGCGACGAAGCGCTGGCAGGCGCCCCGGAGCCCTGGGAGCCGTGGGAGACGCGGCTCGTCGTGTGGAGCCTCGGAATCGGTTTCGCCGGGCTGCTCGTGCTCGGCTGGCTCGTCGACCGTTTCATCCTGTCGTGAGCTCGCCCGGCCTCGCTCCCGTGGAGCTGACGCTGCATCACGAGGCCGGCCGCTGGCGCGCGGTCGGCGACGGGATAGACGTCGCGCACGCCGATCTCGCGGGCCTCGACCGGCTGATCGGGGAAGCGGTACGCCGCCGCAACGATCCGCCGCGCCGCGTGCACGTGCGCTTCGACGTCGACCGCCTGCCCGCCTGGATGCGTCAGTACCAGGCGCACTACTTCAACTATGTGCTGACCCTGAACGACGGAGCCGACGCATGACGACGAACCGGCGCTGGCACAGCGGCATGTTGAGCACGGAAGACTGGTGGGCGGTCTGGGTCGGGCTGGCGCTCTATGTCGCGAGCCTCGCAGCCCTCGCCGGCGTCGACCTCGTCGGCTGGATGGTCCGCCCCGCGTCGTGGGAATGGACGGATACGCTGGCGCGATTCGAGCTCGGCAAACTGCTGTCCATCACGGGTGAAGGCTATCGCGGCTGGCCGCCCGCCGTGGCATGGGTCGCGACTTACTTCGTGTTCACCGGCCTTTTGTCCATCGGCGCGTGGTTCCAGCGCCTCGACGTCGGGCGGTTCGTGCTCGGTTTCACGGCGATCTACCTGTTGACATGGGTGTGCTGGATCGTCGGCAACGAGATGCACTTCTCCGCGGTCGACGCGAACGTCGGCGGCCGCAACCGCTATCAGGAGAACGATCTGTCGTGGGGCCTGCAGCTCGGCTCCGGCGCGCCGTATCTGCTCGCGCTGCTGACCGGGCTCTTCATCGGCAATTTCGCGAAGGGCTTCGCGCGCTTTCTCGGCGAAGCGGCGAAACCCGAATGGTTCATCAAGGCGGCGATCGTGTTTCTCGGCGTCAACCTCGGCGCAATGACGATCGAGGCGACGGATTTCGCGCTCGAGCTCGTGCTGACCGGCGCGGCCGCGACCTTCGTCGCATACCTCTTCTTCTGGCCGATCGTCTACACGATGGCCCGGCGGCTGTTCAAACTGAAGCGCGATGCGTCGGCCGTCCTCGCCTCCGGCATCTCGATCTGCGGCGTGTCGGCCGCGATCGCGACCGGCGGTGCGATCCGCGCGCGGCCCATCGTGCCCGTTACGGTCGCGATGCTGGTCGTGATCTTCGCGATGCTCGAGCTGCTGATCCTGCCGGGCGCCTACGTGCTGCTGTTTCCGGACGAGCCGATTGTGAACGGCGCGGCGATGGGCATGACGGTCAAGACCGACGGCGCCGACGCCGCGGCCGGCGCGCTGCTCGACGAGCTGATGGTCAGCCGCAACCTGCAGGCGACCGGAGTCGAGTGGCAGTCGGGGTGGATTTTGAGCGCATCGGTGCTGACCAAGGTCTGGATCGACGTCTTCATCGGCATCTGGACCTTCGTGCTCGCGCTGATCTGGGTCTACAAGGTCGAGAAGCGCGCCGACCGCGTGACAGTCGGCGCGTCGGAGATCTGGTTCCGCTTTCCCAAGTTCGTGATCGGTTATCTCGTGGCGTGGCTGTCGTTTCTCGCGATCGCATCGGCGCTGCCGGAGCATGTCGAGGCGCTCGAGGCGGGCACTGCCCCGCTGCAGAGTCCGATGCGGCACCTGATGTTCATGCTGACCTTCGTCAGCATCGGCGTCATTACGGACTTCTCGAAGCTGAAGGGCATGGGACGGCTGGCCCTGTTGTACGCGCTGGCGCTGCTCGTCGTGATCGCGCCGATCGCGTACGTCGTCGCGTACGTGTTCCACCGGGGGCTGACGCCGCCGGTTCAGTAGCGACGGGCGTCACGTGCGGAAAACCGGGCCGGCGCGGCCGTGCCCGAGCCGGTCCCGCAGCTCGCGGCGGTAGCGCCTGTAGCGCTCGAGGTTCAGCGCAGCGAAATCGCAGGCTTCCCGCTCTCGCCTGCCGCTCGCCAACAGGTAGCCCGAGCGCGTCATCCGCTCCCGCCCCCACTGCTGCACGACGTGGTAGTACTCGTGCAGCACGTGAAGGTCGAGCGTGAAGAATACGGACTCGTCGATGTTCGTGTAGATTCGCCGGGGCCGCGTCACCGAGCCGCAGCGCCCGCCGATGCAGATCAGATGGCTGCGGACGTATAGCGGGCGATAGATCACCTCGATGCGGTCGAGATCGCTCTGGCCGAAGACCCGCTCGAGCGCGCCCAGCACGTCCTCCGGCACGCGATAGCGTGTGCCGGAAGGCACGCGGTCAGCCGTCGCTGACGGCGATCGCACGGGTCTGGGCGGCGCGGACGCCGGCCGGAGCGCGCCCGCGGATGTCCATGCTCGACGCCCGGCGAGCCGCGGGCCCGGGACGCGCGGGGGTGCCGGCGCCGCTCACGCCGCTGCGCTCCGGCCCCACGCCACACCGGCCTCGAGAGCGTCGAAATACTCGCCGGTCAGGCGCAGTTGCTCCGCGGCCGAATCGGCGCGAAAGACGACCTGCCGGAATGCCGCGTTTTCCGGCCGGTCCTTGGCATACCAGCCGAGATGCTTGCGCGCGATCCGGACGCCGGCCAGCTCGCCATAGAACGCGTGCAGAGCAGCCACGTGCCCGAGCAGAATCCGGCGAACCTCGGACAACGGCGGCTCCGGCAGCGGCGCGCCCGTGGCGAGGAAGTGCGCGATCTCGCGAAAGATCCACGGCCGACCCTGCGCCGCGCGGCCGATCATCAGCGCGTCGGCGCCGGTGCGGCGCAGCACGTCACGCGCCTTCACGGGCGAGTCGATGTCGCCGTTCGCAACCACCGGGATCGCAACGGCCAGCTTGATCGCGGCGATCGTGTCGTACTCCGCCTCGCCTTTGTACTGCATGTCGCGCGTGCGCCCGTGCACGGCCAGCGCCGAGATGCCGCTTCGCTCCGCGATACGGGCGACGCGCAGGCCGTTGCGGTTCTCACGGTCGAACCCGGTGCGGATCTTGAGCGTGACCGGCACGTCGACCGCCGCGACGACGGCCTCGAGGATCCGGGCGACCAGCGCCTCGTCCCGCAGCAGCGCCGAGCCCGCCCAGGCACTGCAGACCTTCTTCGCCGGGCAGCCCATGTTGATGTCGATGATCTCGGCGCCGAGGTCGACATTGCGGCGGGCCGCTTCGGCGAGCGCGGCGGGATCCGCGCCGGCGATCTGCACGCCGACCGGCGACGGCTCGCCGGAGTGATCCATGCGTTTGACGCTTTTCGGCGTCTTCCACAGGCGCGGATCCGCCGTCGTCATCTCGGAGACGGCGTAGCCCGCGCCGAGCCGCTTCGCGAGAAGCCGGAACGGCTTGTCCGTGACCCCGGCCATCGGAGCAAGAATCAGCGGCGGGTCTACGATGTGGTGACAGATGCGCACGATCGGCGAATTGTAGCGCGATCCCGCCGGAGCCGGCCGCGCGCCGGCGGGGCGTACGTCCTGCCGGCGGCGGCGATCAGGAACCGGTGCGGGTGAGGCGGCTACGCCCATCCCGACCGCCGGATGGGGCTCGGCAAGCGCCGACGGGCTGTTCGCGGTGCTGTATTGTCTGATATACAGAACCATCCTGCGCATGCGCATCGAACTTCAGCGGGGTAACCGGCATGACACGAATGATCCTGCCGCTCGTGGCCGGAACGGCGCTCGGCGCGGCCGTGACCTATGCGCTCGTCGGCCACTACACACCGGAGCTTCCGTCCGCCGCGGGCGCGGACGGCGCCGGACCGCGGGTCGCGGCAACGCAAGGCGACGCGAGCAGGGACGATGCCCCGCCGCCCGTGTCGCAGCGCGGCGCGCTCTACCGGCTGGCGGCCGAATCGGACGAGCGCGCGCTGCGCGGGCTGCTCGACGACGCCGCCGAGCTTCCGCCGTCGCCGACGCGCAGCTTCACCGTCGAAGCGCTGCTGCTCCGTTACGCGGAGCTGGATCCGGCGGAAGCGATCGAGCGTGCGCGGGAGCTTCGCGTAGATCCGACAGCGCTGGCCGCGTTGTTCGGTGTCTGGGCGAGAGCCGACGCGGACGCGGCGCTGCGCGCGCTGCGGTCGGTGGACGACCGCCGCGCGGTCCGTGAAGCCGCGCTGGCGCTGGTCGACGCGCTCGGCGGCGGCGAAGCGGCCGCGAGCCGCGTGGCGGATGCCGTTTCCGACGCGGATGCCGCCGAGGTCCTCGCCGACGTCGTCGCTCGCGACGCCGCCGACGCGCCCGCCGACGCCCTGCAGCGAGCGCTGGCGCTGAACGACCCGCTCGCGGTGGAGCTGGCGCTGCGGAGAATCGGCGAGGCCTGGGGCCGCGAGCGGCCGCAAACCGCGCTGGCGCGCAGCGCGAGCCTCGACGATCCGCGGCAGCGCGCCGCGTTCGAGGCGGGAGTGCTGAGCGAGTGGGTACGTACCGACCTCGGCGCGGCGTTCGAGCATCTGCTGAGCTCGGAGCCGAGCGTCCGCGCGCCGACGACGTACGGCTCTTCGCCCTCGGCGGGCGCTTCGGCGCTGCTCGACATCGCGCGCAGGGATCCGATCCGCGTGCTGGACGCGGCGAGCCGGCTCCCGCAGCCGCTCGGCACGATCATGCCGACGATCGCTCTGGAGAGCCTGGCCGACACCGATCCGCTGCGCGCCATTCGTTATGCCGAAGCGACGAGGGGCCCTGCGCGCCAGACCTATCTCCAGGCGGCCGCCGCGGCCTGGGGCCGCCGCGACCCGGACGCGGCGCTGGCGTGGGCACGGCGCGCGCAGCCGCAGGACCGCAACCTGCTGGCCGTGGTCCGCGGCATCGCGCAGAGCGATCCCGACCGGGCTCTCGACGTCGCGATGAACGATCCGAACCGCATGGTGCAACTGGCGGGCGTGCAGAGCGCCGTCGGAGCGATGGCGGCGAGCGGAGGCGATGTCGCGCACATCGCGGACCGGCTGGCCGCAGAGGCCGGCGACCCGGCCGAGGGGATGCTGAATGCAGTGACTTCGATCTGGGCAACGGTCGATCCGCAGGCGGCGGTGGACTGGATGCTCGCGAACGGTGACCGCGCCGGTACCGCCCGTCTCGGCTCCGCCGCTCAGCGGCTGGCGGCGCAGGATCCTGCCCTGGCCGCGAGCTACGTGCAGCGCGTACCCGCCGAGGTCCGCCCGGAGCTGATTTCGGCGATCGCGGCCGGTTACGCGCAGTCGGACCCGGAACAAGCGCTGCTGTGGCTCGAGCAGATACGCGGGCAGCCGGGCTACGAGTCCGCGGCAACTGCGGTCGTACGAAGCGTCGCGGTCTACGACGCGCCGGCGGCGGCCCGGCTGCTGGAGAATGCCGGCGGCGCCGGCCCGGAAAGTGCGATGGCGGCTACGATGATCGCCAATCAGTGGGCGTCGCAGGACCCCGCGGCGGCGGCCGACTGGGCGCAACGGCTGGAGCATCGGGATCTGCGCTCGAGCGCGCTGGGCGGTGTCGCGCGGCAGTGGGCGGCCAACGATCGTGATACGGCCCGGGCGTGGGCGCTTGGCCTGCCCCGCGGCAACGAGCGCGACGCGGCGCTCGGCGCAGTCCTGCAGGCCGCCGACATGAGCGGCCGAGCGGATCTCGATCGCTCGCTGCTCGCGGCGTTCAGCAGCGACCGCGCGGCGCAGCAGGCACTGCTGCCGGTCGTCCTCCAGCGGGTGCAGCGCGATCCCGAGGGCGGCCGTGCTTTGATGGACGAGTACCTGACGGATCCCGCCATGCGTCGTCAGGCGGAGCAGCTCGCGGAGCGGGGCGGCATGATCCGGGGAGCTCAGGGGGCAAGCATCGGCGTCGCGCCCTTCCCCGGCGCCTTCCACATCGTGGACTGACGGCCGCGGCGGGCACCGCCGACGGCCTGCCGGCGGCCGGCCGATCCTGACCGCCTGCAGACGGTGCCAGCGCCGGCTGCGGTATCAGCCGGCCGCCGCTTTCGGCGGCTTCTTCGTCTGCGTCAGCTGCACGCGGCCGCGTTTCGGCGAGCGGCGCTCGTTGAGGCCGACGATCAGCTCCTGCAGCGACTCCTTGACGACCGCCAGATTACCCTGGCGATAGCCCGTGATCGTATTCGTGCCCTGTGAGATCGTGTAGCTGAACCAGTCGTTGCCCTCGCTGCCGGTCGGCGCGGCGGCCTTCTGGACCGAGACCAGCTCGAACGGCTCGTCGTTCGGCGTCCGCGCGGTCATTCGATCGACACCACGCGAATATCGAACATCAGATCCTGTCCCGCCAGCGGGTGGTTGAAGTCGAGCACGACCGTTTCGTCCTTGACCTCGTGCACGCGAATCGCGCCGTTGTAGCCCTGGGCGCTCAACTGGGCGCCGACGCGGCGCGCGTCTTCCGGAATCTGCTCGGTCGGCACTTCCTGGAAGGCTTCTTCCTTGATCTCCCCATACGCATCTTCGGCGGAAAGCTTCACGTTCTTCTCGTCGTCGACGTCGAGCCCCTCGAGCTGCTGCTCGAGCGCGGG
This sequence comes from Gammaproteobacteria bacterium, assembly GCA_016927175.1. Lineage (GTDB taxonomy): Bacteria > Pseudomonadota > Gammaproteobacteria > Steroidobacterales > Rariloculaceae > ZC4RG20. The sequence goes on from JAFGNC010000484.1 coordinate 10,355, forward strand.
GAGGATCTGATTCTCGCCGTGGACGTATTTCAAGGGCTCGCCGCCCTTGTTGCTTTGCACGACTGAGCCGTCGTCGAGCTTCAGCGTGTATTCGAATCCTACGGTCTTTCCGGCTTCGATCATGTGGCTTTCCTCCAAATCATCGCCCATCGGAACGCGGTGCGAGCACGGTCGTGACGGTGAGATCGTCGTGGCGCCGCGCTGATGCATGACGTTGAGCCCCTCCGGCTCGTGAACGTGATTACCCCGCTTCGGGCTTTCGGCGTATGCCGGTCAGGATGCGACCGACGCAACTTCGACGCTCGGGTCGGATGACGTGCGCGGGCGCGCGCAACACCAGGACGGGAACGCTAAAGATTAGGCAGACAGGATACCAGCGAAGCGCCGAGAGCCGCAAACGGGCGCGGGCCGCGGGCGCCGCGACGGCAGCAGGATCCGACGTGTCGGGCAGCCGTGCGGCCCTAGCCGTGCGGCTCTGCGTGGCCGGCGCCGCCCGCCGCTTCTGCGGCTCCTGTCACGGTTCGGCCGCAGCGGCCGGGCCCGGCGTCGGGCGGAGAAAGAGGGCCGCGGCGAACGCCGCGGGCGCTCCATCTTCTACATCGGCAGGCAGGCGGGCACGCCGTCCGCTAGGTGTGTAAAGCCACCAGGTTGTTCATGAAGAGTCGGCTTATCGGAGGCAGGTAGTCGAGGCTGGCATGAGGCC
>JAFGNC010000485.1 GCA_016927175.1 Gammaproteobacteria bacterium
CGGGTTTTTCCGGCGGTGCGAGCAGCGCCCGCGGCGCCGGACGCGCGGGAGCGGAGCCGTCGTAGTGGAAATCGATCACGAACACACGCTCGCCGTCGCCGAGCTTCGCGTGCGGGCGCTTCCAGATGCGGACGGTGGTCGTGATGCGGCCCGTGCGGATGCCCTCGTGGAATCGCGACTTAAACAGCATCGCTTCTCCCGGCGCGAAGTCAGGAACGGGCGGAAGAGAAGCCTCTTCGCCACGGGTACCTCACTCCAGGGCTCCGGCCATCAGCAGCATCGTCAGGAATATCGCCAGCACGCCTGCGGCAGCGAAGAGCAGCAAAAAGAGCCGGACCAGCGCGGCGCGACGGGACAGGTCGTAGGCCCCGCGCAGTTGCCTGTACATGTGCAGCGGCGGAACGAGCATCATCAGCGCGGCTTGAACGCCGTCGCCCACGCCGACGGCGTCGGCGAGCGTGCCGACGATCAGCAGCATGACCATGAAGCTGATCGAGTAGGTGACGAATACCGCGTGGTCGTAGAGGCGGAACTCCCGGCGCCAGAAGAACAGCACCCACACGAACGGAATGCTGAGCGGCACCAGCAGCCAGGACCACTTGTATCCGTTGCTCTTCATCTTGTAGAGCACGAGCTCGGGGTCTTCTTCGAGCTGCTCCAACGCGCGGCCGAAAGCGTTCCTGCTCTCGGAGCCGGTTTCCTCCCCCGCGGTCTGCTCTGCGATGTCCGAAGCGCGCGCCGCCTCCGCTTCCCTTCGAAGCGCCTGGAATCGATCCCCCTCGCCCGACACGCTCGCCCGCATCAACGCGACGGAAACCGCCAGGTCGCGCATCTGCTGCGCAAGCTCACGGCGCCGCCGGGGCGAAAGCGCGGGATCCTCGAGCTCGACCCGCAGCGCCTCGATCTTCTCCTCCGTGCTCTCGAGCAGCGCGAGACTCTGCTCCTCGGTGACCGCGAGCCACCCTTCGTCCGGCAGCGGCGGCGGAGCGTTCCAGTCGATGCCGGGCCTGAAGGCGAAGACCGCGTACATCAGGAACACGGTGAAGAGGAAAAGAGCGATCGGCGAAATGAACTTCGCGCGCTCGCCGTCGATGTATCGTCGTGTCAGGCGTCCCGGGCGGAGCACGAGCTCGGGGATGGTCCGCCAGAGCTTGCCGTCGAAGTGAAAGACGGAATGAAGGATGTCGTGACCCAGAGACCTGAAGCTGCGATGGACGTGCGCGGACTGACCGCACGACGCGCAGTAAGGGCCGGCAAGAGCGGCGCCGCAATTGAGGCATGCCGGGCGCGGCGGGGCGCCCGCCGAAGGCGCCGACCCCGCTTCCGGCTCGAGCGCGCCGGCGGCGACCGCGCCGGTCAGCGCATCCGCAACTGCTTCACCCTCTGCCGTCATCGGCTCTCGGGACCTCGATCGGCCCTGGCAATCCCGCGATCGAGATTATGCGGTAAATCCAGGCCGCGCGCTCGACGGCGTTCCGTGTCCGGATCTCGCGCCGCTTTTCGTTGTGCTCTACGGGACGTTGGGTGTGAGGCCCTCGCCATCCTCGCCATAGGTGAACGCTCCCCCGGCCACCGGCATGTCCGCCGTACGGACTTCCGCTCTTCTGTACAATCGGCCATTACCATGAGCGCGACATTGACACGGCGGGCCTGGCTCGCCGGCGCCGTCAGCGCGGCCGCCGCCGCGCGCGGGCTGACCGCGCTCGCGCAGCCCCCATCGGCGGGCGGATTGGACGTCGCCGAGCTCACCGAGCGGGTCGCCGTGATCAGCGGCGCGGGCGCCAACGTCACCGTGGTCCGCACGCCCGCGGGTCTCGCGCTCGTCGACGCCGGCTCGCCCGAGCGCACGGCCGATCTCCTCGAGCTTCTGAGCCGGCGCTGGCCCGGCGTGCCGGTCCGCGAAGTCTTCAACACGAACTGGCGGCCGGAGCACACGGGCGCGAACGCGGCGCTGCGGGAATCCGGCGCGCGGATCCGCGCGCACGAGAACACGCGGCTGTGGATGGGAGCGGAGTTCGACGTGCAATGGGCGGGATACCGCCACGAACGGCGGGCGCCTGCCGCCCTGCCGACGGACACCTTCTACGATTCCGGCAGCGTAGACCTCGGCGGCGTCACGCTGCGCTGGGGCCATCTGCCGCGCGCGCACACCGACGGTGACATCTACGTCGCCGTTCCGGACGACGACGTCGTCGTCGCCAGCGACCTGCTCGCGGTCGAGGGCTGGCCCGTCGTGGACTTCGAGACCGGGGGCTGGATCGGCGGGATGGTCGAGGCGACGCGCGCTCTGCTCGGGGCCGCGGGGTCCGCCACGCGCATCGTGCCCGCCGCCGGCGGCGCCGTGACGCGCGAGGCGCTCGAGACGCAGCTCGACCTTTGCACGGCGGCCATGGAGCAGGTGGCAGAGACGTATCGCGCCGGCGGGACGCTGGAGGATTTTCTCGCCGCCGAGCCCTTAGCCGCTTTCGAGGGCGTGCGCGGCGACCCGAAGTCATTCCTCGTTCTCGTCTATCAGGGGGCTTATTACCATGTGCGCCAGCTCGGCGGAATCATCTGAGCGCTTCGGCGCGGTAGCGGCATGACGGGCGGGCGGACACGCCGGGCCGCCGTCGGCGCCGTGATCGTCGGGGCGGCGGGCGGCGCATGGCTCGCGTTCGGTCCGAATCCCGAGCGCGAGGCGCGCGAGCAGTGGGCGCTGCTCGAGACCTACTGCGTCGACTGCCACAACGAGGTGGAGTGGACGGCCGACATCGCGTTCGACGGGCTGTCGCCCGCCGCCGTCGCCGAGGATCCGGCGCTGTTCGAGGAGGTCGTGCGCAAGCTCCGCGGGCGCATGATGCCGCCGCCCGGCGGCGCGATGCCGACGGCGCACGAATACGACACGTTCGTCGCATGGCTCGAGAACGAGCTCGACTCCGCCGCCGAGGCGAATCCCGATCCCGGCCGCGTCGTGCTGCACCGGCTGAACCGCACGGAGTACCAGAACGCGGTCCGCGATCTGCTCGCGCTCGACGTCGACGCCGAGGCGCTGCTGCCGAAAGACGACGAGAGCCACGGCTTCGACAACATCGCCGGCGTGCTCAAGGTTTCGCCGTCGTTCCTCGATCAGTACATCGCGGCCGCCCGCGTCGTCAGCAATCTCGCGGTCGGGGATCCCGACGCGAAGCTCGACAGCCGCGTCTACTACGCTCCGCCCACGCTGAACCAGAACCGGTACGTCGAAGGCATGCCGCTCGGCACGCGCGGCGGGCTGCTGATCGAGCACCATTTCCCGGTGGACGGCGAGTACCGGGTGGACGTCGGCGGCCTCGCGCGCGCCCGCTACGTCGAAGGCATGGAATACCGCCACCGTCTGATGGTCATCGTCGACGGCGTCAGGCAGTTCGACAGCGAGATCGGCGGGCCCGAGGACATGGCCGCGATCGACGTCCACCAGGCGCCGGCCGTCGGCGAGATCGCGGCGCGGTTCGAGAACATCCCGATCGACGTGAAGGCAGGCCCCCACACCGTCGCGGTCACGTTCGTCGCCCGGACGCTGTCGGAGCAGGACACGGTGCTGCAGCCGCTCGTGCCCGGCGGCGGCGAAGTCGGCATCGTCGAGGGCGAGCCGACGCCGCTCGAGGTCCAGCGCGTCGAGATCACGGGGCCGGTCGAGCGTCGAGGCATCAGCGAGACGCCGAGCCGCGAGCGCATCTTCGTCTGCCGCCCGGAGGCGCCCGAGCTCGAGCTGCCCTGCGCCGAGCGCATCGTGTCGACGCTCGCGCGCCGCGCCTACCGCCGGCCGGTGACCGAAACGGACCTCGACGTGCCGATGCGGTTTTTCCGCCGGGCGAGCGAGCGCGATGGCTTCGAGGCGGGCATTCGATCCGCGCTGACGATGATCCTCGCGAGCCCCGATTTCCTGTTCCTGCGCGAGACCGCGCCCGAGGATCTCGCGCCCGGCAGCGTCTACCCGGTCGACGATCTCGCGCTCGCGTCACGGCTGTCGTTCTTCCTGTGGAGCAGCCTGCCGGACGA
>JAFGNC010000486.1 GCA_016927175.1 Gammaproteobacteria bacterium
CATGCCCCGCCTGATCCTCGCAGCGCTCCTGTCCCTCACCTTCGCGGTCCCGCCCGCGGCGCAGGAAGTGCTGCACGCCGCCGCCGAGCGCGCTCGGGGCAAGATCGAATCGATCATCGCGAACGGCGAAGCGCCCGGAGACCGACACGTTGCGCCGGTGCGCACCACGCTGACGGAGGCCGAGGTCAACGCATTCCTGCAAGTCCATGGCCCCGAGATCCTGCCGGAGGGCATTACCCGGCCCGAGATCCGTCTCGGCGAGGACAGCCGCGTCCGGGCGCGCGCGACGATCGATCTCGACGACGTGCGCAGGTCGCGGCCGCGCGCATGGAACGACCCGCTGGCGTACGTGGTCGGATCGGTCGACGTGGTCGCGTCCGGCCGGATCGTCGCGGACGACGGCGCCGCCCGCGCGCAGCTCGAGTCCGCGACCGTCGCGGGTCTGTCCGTCCCGAAGAGCGTGGTGCAGGAGCTGCTGCGGTTCTATACCGTGACGCCCGAGCGGCCGGAAGGGTTCAATCTCGACGAGCCTTTCATGCTGCCCGCCGACATCCGCAGGCTCGTCGTCCGGCGCGGCCACGCGACGATCGTGCAATGATCGCGGCGTAGCGGAAGGACTCCGATTTTCCGGTTCCTCGCCTACGTCACTGACGGACCGGCTGCCGCCGGAGTCATCGGGTGTTCCGCGGCGGGTCCGTTCGGACGCGGCAGCAGCCGCTCAGGAACCGCGGCCCCGGACCCGCATCCGCGCCATCGTCGAGGATCAGGTGCAGCGACCAGCCGTGCGGGATGTCGCTCATGCCGTCCGAGCAGATTCCGCGCTCGATCAGAGCGTAGCCGCGATCGTCGGCGAACGAGAGCAGAACGGGATCCAGCCGGCCGGACGCCGGCGCGGCGGCTTCGATCGGCAACAGCGTGGCGCGCGGAGCTTCGGGATCCTCGAGGACCACCGTATCGCCGTCGAACGTCACCCCCCAGAACGGTTCGTTCCCTGCGCACGTGGCTCGAGCCGGCACTTCCGTGTCCGCGAGGCGCTCGAGCTCGATGCGCTCGACGTAGCGCATCGACACCCAGCCGGCACCCTCGCCGGTGGCGATCAGCCCCCACGGCGCGCCTTGCACGGTGCGCACCTCGACGACCTCGAGAGGCGACGCTCCCGGCGCGAGCGCGGCGACTTTCCGGTGCCCGACGCCGGGCTCGGCGCGAACGTTCAGGACGTCGCCAGCGCTTATGCCGCTCACGCGGTAGTAGCCGGGGGCTGCGGGCTGAGCGCGCGCCAGCGCGGACAAGCCGAGCAGCAGCGCGAATGCGGCGAGACGAGCCGGCACGGCCCGATCGCCGCGCGCAACCGTCGGCCGATGCCGGCGGCGACGTGTCTCAGGGGAGCCTTTGCACGACCACAAGGACATCGAAGCCACCACGATCCGTTGCAGGTAACCTAGCATCGGCCCAAGCCTATAACAACGAGCGAATCTGCCCACGGACCGGCTCGAGCGCGGCCGGCATGTGGCAGAATGGCAGGCATGGCAGCTCGAATTCGCACTCGCCCGGCGGCGGCCATAGTCGCGACGCTGCTCGCCGGCGCACCGGCCGTCGCTGCGGCGGAGCCCGCGACGTTCGAGCTCGACCCGGAACACACGGTCGTGGCCTTCCTCGTCTCGCACATCGGTTACGCCAAGGTGCTCGGACGTTTCAACGAGGTCGAGGGCTCGTTCGTGTTCGACGAGGAGGCCGGCACGCTCGAAGCGGTCGAGGTCGTCGTCGAGACCGACAGCGTCACGACGGACCATGGCGCGCGGGACCGGCACGTGCGCAGCGACGACTTCCTCGCGAGCGACGATCACCCGCGCATGCGATTCACGGCCGACGAGGCCCGCCGAACCGGCGACGACACCTTCGAGATCGACGGCCAGCTCGAGCTTCGCGGAGTGACGCAACCCCTGACGCTGCGCGCGACGCTGAACCAGAGCGGCGAGTACCCGATCGGGGACGGCGCATACGTGGTCGGTGTCTCCGCGCGCGGCAGCTTGCGGCGCAGCGACTTCGGCATGACGTACGCGCTCGACGACGCGCTGGTCGCCGACGAGGTCGAGCTCCTGATCGAGATCGAGGCGCGGAGGCAGTAAGCCGTCGGCGGTGGGGAGCGGAACGCGGATTCGCGCTCCGGCTCGGCCGCGCCGCGACCGCCGACGCATCCGCCCCGACCTTGTCTGCCGGGACGCATCGCTCCTCCGCTCGCATCGGCTGCGCCGCGCGCGTCCTGACGCCGCGGCTGATCTGTAGTATGTTCGACTGCCGAAATGGCGCGCAATTTCCGCATTCTGGTCAACGGCCGGCGGCACACGATCAGTGCCGAGCCGGACGCGCCGCTTCTTTACGTGCTGACGAACGACCTCGCGCTGAAGGGCCCGCGCTTCGGCTGCGGGCTGGCACAGTGCGGCTCGTGCTCGGTGCTCGTCGACGGCGTCGAGCGGCGGTCCTGCGTCACGCCGGTCGAGACGGTCGAGGAGCGGGAGATCACGACGCTCGAGGGACTGCCCGCCTGGTTCGCCGCGCGGCGCGGGCTCACGGACGCGCCGGCGCTTCATCCGGTTCAGCAGGCCATGCTCGACGAGCAGGCGCTGCAGTGCGGGTATTGCTATAACGGCATGATCGTCAAGGCGGCGGAGCTTCTCGAGCAGAACGCCTCGCCGAGCGACGCAGAGATTCGTTCGGCGATGAACGGCCATCTGTGCCGCTGCGGAACGTATCCGCGAATCGTCAGCGCGATCAGGCGCGCGGCGCGGGCTCTCGAGGAGACCGGCGAATGAGCGGCCGCGCCACGCCGTTCGCTTCGCTCGACCGGCGCACGTTCCTGAAAGCAGGCGGCGCGCTCGTCGTCGGCTTCAGCTTAGGCGTGGCTCCGAAGCCCGGACGAGCGCAGGCGGCCGCTCGCGGCGCGACGGCGGGCCCGCCGGATCCCGAGCGCATCGACACCTGGCTCGCGATCCACGCCGACAATACCGCGACGCTCTACATCGGCTACGTCGAGCTCGGCCAGGGCACGACGACGGCGCTGCCGCAGATCGCGGCGGAGGAGCTCGATCTCGCGCTCGCGCAGATCACGACCGCGCAGCACGACACGAACGTGACGCCGAACCAGGGCGGCACGTACTCGAGCGCGTCGATCGCGCGCGGCGGTCCGCAGGTTCGAAGAGCCGCGGCCGAGGCGCGCCAGGCGCTGCTCGTGCTCGCATCGGAACGCCTCGGCGCGCCCGTCGAACGGCTCCGCGTCGAGAACGGCGTCGTGACGGCCGCGGACGGAGGCGGGAAGGTTACTTACGGCGAGCTCGTCGGCGACGAGCTCTTCGAGGTTCCGTTCACGGGCTCGGCGCCGGTCAAATCGCCGGCCGACTACAAGCTCGTCGGCGCGCGCCCGGCGCGCAAGGACCTGCCGGCGAAGGTGGCCGGCACGTACACGTACATTCAGCAGCTGCGCCTGCCCGGCATGCTGCACGGCCGCGTCGTGCGTCCGCGCGGCCAGCGCGCCTACGGCGCAGGCGCCAGAGTCGTCGCCGTCGACGAAGCGTCGATCGCCGGCATCGCGGGTGCGCGCGTGCTGCGCAGAGGCGATTTTCTCGGCGTCGTCGCGCAGAACGAGTGGGATGCGGTGCGCGCCGCGCGAGAGCTCGACGTGACCTGGGACGACACGCCGTCGCTGCCGGCGTTCGAGAACCTGCACCAGACGATGCGCGCGGACGAGACCGACGACACCGTCGTGCTCGAGCGCGGCGCGGCAGGCGACGCTTTCGACGCCGCGGCGCATCAGGTGTCGTTCGCGACGCGTTGCCCCTATCAGGCGCATGCGACGTTCGCGCCGAACTGCGCCCTCGCCGACGTCACGAGCGATTCCGCGCTGGTCATCTGTTCTTCACAGGACGCCTACGGCGCGCGCCGCACGCTCGCTCCGCTGCTCGGGCTCCCCGAGGACGAGATCCGCGTGCAGTACTGCGAGAGCTCCGGCACTTATGGCCACAGCTGCTACGACGACGTCGCGCAGGCCGCGGCGATCCTGTCGCAGCTCGCCGGCGCGCCCGTCCGCGTGCAGTTCATGCGCGCCGACGAGCACGGCTGGGACCCGTACGGGCCCGCGCACGTCGGCGAAGTCCGCGCAGCGGCCGACGAGACCGGCAGGATCGTCGCGTACGAGTACCACGGCTGGCATCACAACTGGAGCCTGATCGAGCCGTCACAGCAGCTCGCGACGGGCTCCGACCCCGAGCCGTGGGCGTTCCTGGTGTCGCAGCAGGTCAGCCCGCAGAACTGCGGCGCGATGTACACAATCGACAACCTGCGCCTCGTGAACCATCGTCTGACGACGGCGAAGTATCTGCGTGCCGGCTGGCTGCGCTCGCCGCTGGACCTGTCGCTGTCGTTCACGTCCGAGCAGGCCATCGACGATCTCGCGTACCGGCTCGGCGCCGACCCGTACGAGTTCCGCAAGCAGAACATCGCCGACGAGCGCTGGCTCGGCGTGCTCGACGCGGCCGCCGCGGCGGCCGGGTGGACGCCGCGCGCGGCCCGCGGCGCGCAGAACCGCGGCACCGTCGTCAGCGGGCGCGGCATCGGGCTCGGCACGCATCTGGCGTCCTGGGGCGGCGCCGTTGCCGAGATCGACGTGAACACGGAAACGGGGCAGGTCGTGATCGGGCACCTGTACGGCGCGATCGACGCAGGGCTCGTCGTGAACCCCGCGATCGTCGAGGCCCAGATCACGGGGCAGCTCGTGCAGACCGCGAGCCGCATGCTGTTCGAGGAGGTCACGTTCGACGAGAACGGCGTCACGAGCCTCGACTGGAACAGCTATCGCGTGATCCGCTTCGAGGAGTGCCCCGACGTGACGCCGGTCGTCGTGCAGCGGCTCGACCAGCCCTACTCCGGCGCCGGCGAAGAGGTCATGGCAGCCGCCGCGGCCGCGATCGCCAATGCGTTCTTCGACGCCACGGGCGTGCGGATGCGGGAGTATCCGTTCACGGCCGATCGTGTGCTGGCGGCGCTCGGCGCGGCCTGACGCAGCGTGCCGGCTTCGCCGCGGCCCCGAGCGGTCCGGGCGGGCGTGGTGATGCGGGAC
>JAFGNC010000487.1 GCA_016927175.1 Gammaproteobacteria bacterium
CATGCACCGCACCCAGATACTTCTCGAGAACTGGCAGTACCAGATGCTCCGTGCGCGGGCGGAGCAGGAGGGGCGCAGCATCTCGGACCTCGTCAGGGAAATCCTGCGGAACGCGCTTTCAGCCCCACCGGAGCAAAAGAACAGGCTCCAGGAGATCGAGGGCATCGCAGAAGATCGAGCCGCATCGGGTCGCGACCACGATCGCTTCCTGTATGACGTCGAGAAGAAGCGCTGACTGATGCAGCGCGTGTTCGTCGATACCGGCGCGTGGTTCGCCTACGCGAACCGGATAGATGAAAGTCACTCGGCAGTCCGCGAAGCTTTCACGGGATTTCGAGGGCGGCTTGTGACGTCCAATTACGTCGTCGACGAAACAATCTCTCTTTGCCTGTATCGGCTCGGACACGATGCCGCCGTAAGGGTCGGCAGCGTGCTGTTGGATTCGCAAACCGTCGATACGATGCGGCTCACGCCCGAAGACGAGCGAGCGGCTTGGCAATTGTTCTGCGGGCGCGGGGATCAGCGTTACAGTTTCACTGACTGCACGTCGTTCGTGCTCATGCGGCGGATGGGCATAAACACCGCGATCGCGCTCGATGATGACTTTCGTGTCGAAGGGTTCGAGTTGGTTCCCTGAGGCGCAGCCAGCCGGTGCAATGGCGGTGGGCAAGGCACGGACCGGGCCCAGGAGCTGGGCCTTTCGCTGTGTCGATCTGCCGCGCGAGCGATGGCTGCGCCCGGGGGAGATCCGGCCGCTTCTCGACGCATGCCCGCCGGACTTCCGGAAGCTGGTCGAAGCGGCGCTGTACACGGGCTGCCGCTATGGGGACTGTGCCGTGTACGGGCCGTCGATTTCCGATGCCCGCGCCGGCGTGCTCAGAGTCCCATTTGCCAAAGCCGGCAAGCCGCGCAGCGTCGTGCTGAGCGACGAGGCGATTGCGTTCTTCGCAGGGCTTGCCGACGGCAGACCTCGGCAGGCCCTGTTGCTGACGCGCGGGTCACACAGTAGCGGCATGCGCCGAAACTCGCTCGACTGGGCGGGCGGTAGTGGACGGCGCTTTTCTGCAGCAGCCGCCCTGAACTAAACTAACGTGACTTAGTTCAATGAGGCAGCCATGGACAAGACTGTCAACGTGCATGAGGCGAAGACACATCTGTCCCGCCTGATCGATCGAGCCGTCAAAGGCGAGTCGTTTGTCATCGCCAAGGCAGGCAAGCCGCTGGTCAGAATCGTGGCGCTCGAAGACGTCCCGAAAAAGCCGGGTCGCAGGCTCGGGTTTCTCGAAGGTGAGATTGAAGTGCCCGAGGACTTCGACCGCATGGGCCACAGCGAAATCGAGTCACTCTTCGGCGTCGATCCATGAAGTTCTTGCTCGACACCCACATCCTCCTTTGGGCTGCCGGGCAACCGGAACGGCTGCCATCCGACGCACGTGCGTTGCTCGAAGACCCCGAGAACGAGTTGCTTTTCAGCGCGGCCAGCATCTGGGAAGTCGCCATCAAGCGCAGACTCGAGCGGCCGGATTTTCGCGTCGACCCGCGGTTGCTGCGCCGGGGCCTGATCGACAACGGCTATTCGGAACTTGCGATCACCAGCGCGCATGCCGTGGCGATCGACAGTTTGCCGCCGCTGCACAAGGACCCCTTCGATCGAATTCTCGTCGCGCAGTCGACGCTCGAAGGCATCACGCTGCTGACTGCCGACCCGCTGGTGGCCCGCTACCCCTGCCCGGTCCGAATGGTCGTATAGCGCCAACCGGCACCGGACTTCCGGACACCCGGCGAGCACGCCCGCGCCCGATCGGCATCTGACGTATAGTTATACAATCCTCTTACCACAGTCGCATCATAGTATGACCTCCCGGAAGGAACGCCTGACCGTCACCGTCGATCCCGCATTGATTGCGGCGGGCAACGAGGCCGTGGCCGAAGGCCGCGCGGAGTCGCTCAGCGCGTGGGTCAATGCGGCGCTGGCCGAACGGGCAGCCAAGGAGCGCGCTCTTGCCGCGCTGGCCGAAGCCGTCGCAGCCTACGAGGAGCAGTTCGGCGAAATCTCGGCGCACGAGCTTGCCGAGCAGGCGCGAGCCGACCGCGAATCGGCCGTCGTCGTTCGAGGCACGGCCAGGTCGAAGAAGCGGAGAGCGCGGAGCCGGAAGAAGTGACCCTGGTGCTGGACAGCGGCGCCCTGATCGCGCTCGAGCGAAACGACCGCGCGATGTGGCGGCGACTGAAGGCGGCGCAGCTCGCCGGGAGTGTGCCGGTCTGTCATGGCGGCGTGTTGGGCCAGGCCTGGCGTGGACGCGGGCCGCGTCAGGCGCTGCTCGCGAAGGCGCTCGCCGGGATCGACGTCCGCGCTCTGGACGAGCGGCTCGGCCGGCTTGCGGGGGAGCTGCTGGCGCGCTCCGGCACGCAGGACGTCGTCGACGCGGCGCTCGTGTTGCTGGCGGAGGATGGCGACGACATCGTCACATCCGATCCGGATGATCTCGAGCTCCTCGCGGCGCTTGCGGGGCGGCATGTGGAGCTGCTGCGGGCGTGATCGGCGTCTGGAACTCAGAGTCCGGGAAGAGTTAACCATGTTCCCGGAATGGACCCCGGAAGCAATGGCGTCCCCACGGGGATTCGAACCCCGGTTGCTGCCGTGAA
>JAFGNC010000076.1 GCA_016927175.1 Gammaproteobacteria bacterium
GCGTCAGCGCGTCGTAAAGCAGCATGCCCGCGCCGAGCAGCGCCTTGCCCTGCCGCCCCCTGCCGTAAGTGGGAATGACGACCGGGATCGGGCTCACGAGGTGCGGCGCGACGCGCAGCAGCGCGCTGCGCTCGTGACACGAGCGGCGCAGCCGCAGCAGGTCCGCATGCTGCAGGTAACGGATTCCCCCATGCACGAATTTGTAGGAGTTCGCCGACGTGCCGGCGGCGAAATCGGTGCGCTCGACCAGAGCGACGGACAGGCCGCGCAGCGTGGCGTCCCATGCGGCGCACGCGCCGAAAATCCCCCCGCCGATGATCAGCACGTCGAACACCCGCTCCTCGAGCGCATCTATGGATCTTTTCATGTTGATTGTTCCAAGAAATGCAAAATCGTTACATTTTTTTCAAAGGAGTCAGTGACCTATCACGCTCCTCATACGCATTTGCTAAGCTCGATCCCAGCCTCCCGACTGGCTTTCGAATTGCATTCACAGCGTCTTTGGCCAAGAACCGACGAGACGAGAAACCAGAATGAACGTTAAAGATTTCCCCATATCGCTCATCTGCACTGCAACTGCCGTACCGATCCGGCCCGGCGCACCGAAAAAACCCGCAGCGCTGCTCGTTTGCATGGCACTGTTGTCCCTCGCCGCGGCCTTCGCCGCGCCCGCCTCTGCCCAGGAGGAGCAGGAAGGCGATACCGGCACGGCCGATACCCGGGCCTACCAGGTGCAGCCCGGAGACGTGCTGCACGTGCAGGTCTGGAGAGAAGAAGGGCTCGATCAGGAAGTGCTGGTGCGCCCGGACGGAGGCTTTTCCTTCCCGCTGGCCGGAGACATCAGCGCCGTGGGCCGCACCGTCGAGGAGCTGCAGGCCGAGATCACGAGCCGCCTCGAGCGGCTGATCCCGGGGCTCGTCGTGACCGTTTCCGTCCGCGAGATCAACGGCAACAAGGTTTACGTGCTCGGGCAGGTCAACAACCCCGGCGAGTTCGTCATGAATCCGAGGATCGACGTCGTGCAGGCGCTCAGCATCGCCGGCGGCACGACGGCCTTCGCCGCGACTAACGACATTTTCGTCCTGCGCAGGGAAAATGGCAGGCAAGTTGCACTGCCCTTCCAGCTGAACGACATCGTGCGCCAGAGGAACCTGGAGCAGAACATCCTGCTGGAGAGCGGAGACGTAGTCGTGGTGCCGTAGTCGCGGCGCGAGCCCCGGCCGGCAACGCTGGATCGACAAAGCGCAAATTTCACGAAAGAAGAAGAAAATATGGATCAGAGCGATAGCACCGAGCTGGGTTTCAAGGATTACGTCGGCGTCCTGCGGCGCCGCGGGCTGCTGTTCGCCGCGATCGCCGCGCCGATCGTCACGATCGGCGTCGCGCTCGCTTTCGGCCTGCCGCCGACTTACGAGTCCTCGGCGGTGCTGCTGGCCGAGCAGGGCGAAGTCCCCGACTATATCGTACGGTCGTCGATCCCGGATCTTCCGGACGAGCGGGTCAGACGTATCACCGACCGCGTGCTGACGGACGAGAACCTCGCGTCGATCGTCGAAGAGCGCAATCCCTATCCGGAGCTGCCGGCCGAGGACGCCGTCGGCGAGCTGCGCCGCAACCTGTTCACGGAAGCGGCGGATCCCGCGCTGCTGCAGGAGCTGATCGGCGCCGGCGAGAATACGCTCGCGTTCCGGGTCGGCTTCGGTCACGGCTCCGCGGAGACGGCGCGCGGCGTCGCCCGGGACATCGTCGATCTGTACCTGACCGAGAACCAGGAGGCGAGGCAGGAGCTCGCCCGCGAGACGCTCGAGTTTCTGCAGGCGCAGTCCGAACGGCTCGAGGTCGAGATGGCGAACAAGGAGATCGAGCTCGCCCGCTTCAAGAGCGAGAACGCGGGCCGGCTGCCCGAGCTGTCGAACATGAACATGCAGCTGCTCGATCGGACGGAGCGCGATCTGCAGGCCGTCGAATCGGAGATCCGCACCCTGCGGGAGCGCGTGACGCTGATCGAGAGCGAGCTGACGCAACTGAGCCCGTACGCGCCGGTCACGACCGAGGACGGTACGACCCTGCTCAGCCCGAGCGACCGGCTCAAGAGCCTGCAGCGCCAGTATGCGACGGCATCCGCGCGTTACGGCCAGAATCACCCCGACATCCTGCGGCTCAGGCGCGAGATCGATGCGCTGAGCGCACAGACGGGGCTGCCCGGCATCGACCGCTCCGTGCTGGAGACGACTCTGGCCGCGAGGCTGCAGGAGCTCGAGGAAGCGCGCGAGCGCTGGTCCGACGACCACCCGGACGTCGTCCGGCTCGAGATGGCCGTCGAGAACCTGCGCCAATCGCTCGCCAACGCGCCGAGCGCGCAGAACCGGGCCGCGGCGGTCGCGCCGCCCGACAACCCGGCCTATATACAGCGGCAGGTGCAGCTTCGCGGCGCGCAGGCCGAGCTCGACGCGGCGCTGCAGCGCCGGGAGGACCTGCGGCAGAGGCTCGACGATTTCGAATCGCGGCTGACGGCCACCCCCGAGGTCGAGCGCGAATACCAGAACCTGACGCGCGGCTACGACCAGCTCGTCGCACAGTACCGCGACGTGCAGGCCAAGCGGCGCGAAGCCGAGATTTCGCTGAATCTCGAGTCGGCGAGCATGGGCGAGAGCTTCCGCGTGCTGCGGTCGCCGACGCTGCCGTCGCTGCCGGCATCGCCGAACCGTATCGCCATCCTGCTGCTGACGTTCGCGCTCGCTTTCGGGGCCGGCGCGGGCGGCGTCGCCGTCGCCGAAGTGTCCGACTCGACGGTACGCGCGCCTCGCGACGTGAACCGGCTGCTCGAGATTCCGCCGCTGGTCATGATCCCTTACATCGACAACGAAGGGGACATCCGCAGTCGCCGATGGAAGCGCTTCGCCGTTGCGGCAACCGCGGTCGCCTGGATCGGCGTAACCGCGTTCTTCGTCATGAACCCAGCAGGATAGGAGCAATAACAAGATGGCCACGATCGACAAAGGTCTTGCACGGGTGCGCGGCGCGAAGCTGAGGCCGAGAGACCCTGGGATCACCGAGCTCCTGTCCCGAACCGGCGGCGCACCGATCACGACCGACGCTCTGCCGCGGGTCAAGCTGAACCCCCGCGCGCTGCGCAACAATCGCGTGATCCAGGACGAGGATCTTCCGGTCGCTTCGGCCTACAAGATGCTTCGCACGCGGGTGCTGCAGCGCATGCGCCGCAACAACTGGACGACGCTGGCCGTGACCGGCACCTGCCCGGAAGAGGGCAAGACGCTGACGGCGATCAACCTCGCCATCAGCATGGCCCGGGATTTGAGCACCAGCGTGATTCTCGTGGACCTCGACCTGCGCAAGCCCGCCGTGTCCCGCTACCTCGGCGTTTCGCCGCGGTACGGCATCAGCGACTACCTGCAGGGCACCGTCGAGCTCGAGCGCACGCTGATCAGTCCGGGGCTCGACCGGCTCGGCCTGCTGTTGAACGAGCGCAGCTTCTCGAACTCCTCGGAGCTGCTGACCTCGCCGCAGATGCATTCGCTCGTCGCACAGCTGCGCCAGGGTGAGGGCCGCATCGTGATATTCGACCTCCCTCCCCTGCTGGTGACCGACGACATGCTGGCATTCAGCCCGTTCGTCGACGCGATCCTGCTGGTGCTGTCGCAGGGAAAGACGAAGCAGAACGACCTGCTCGCCGCCAAGGAGCTGCTGCAGGACGTCAACATCGTCGGCACGGTGCTGAACCGTTCTTCCGAGACCGTCGCACCTTATTACTACTACTATGGCTCGCCGTCGTCACAGTAACGAGCTGCCGGCGGCGCCGCGGCGCCGCGTCCGGCACCGCGGCGCGCAAAGGAGAGCGCGCGGAGATGAATAGGCGCGGCAAGGCGCGCGAAGCACTCCGGTCGTTGATCCGTGATCCGTTCGAGGCGCTGCGGCTCGCCGGGGTCGCCTGGAACACCTTCTGCCTCCGTCACCTGCGCCGCTGCGCGGGGCCCGGCAGCGTCTTCGGCTCCGGCACCCGGATCGTGAACGCCGCGAACGTCGAGATCGGGCGGGGATGCCTGTTTCAGGACTCCGTCTACGTGCGCGCGGGCGCCAGCGGCCGCGTCGCCATCGGCGACCGCGCCGCGATCAACAGCTTCTGCCAGCTCTACGGCCACGGCGGCATCACGATCGGCGAGGACACGCAGCTCGGCCCCGGCACGATCGTGACGACGACCGGACACGACTACGAAGGCGACCTCGAAGAGAGCTACCGGCCCATCCGAATCGGCCGCCGCGTATGGATCGGTGCGAACGTCACGATCATCGGCGGCGTCTCGATCGGGGACGGTGCCGTGATCGGGGCCGGAGCCGTGGTCATACGGGACGTGCCGCCCGGAGCGGTGGCGGTCGGTGTGCCGGCGCGAGTCGTCAAGACACACCACCCGAAAGGAGTCAGCGATGAACGACAAGGAGCTTTACAAATCCGCCCCGTCGGCTGATTTCGCAAGTCCTGCGCGGCGCACGGAGCGCGCATTTCATCGCTCGCTGTACCTGGGTCTGCAGCAGCTGCGCGGCCGCCCCGTCGGCTCCGCGATCCGCCGGCTCGCCGAGTGGGACGCGCTCGGCCCGGAGCGCTACGCGGAGCTGTGCCGCGAGCGGCTTGCCGCGATGCTGCGTTATGCCGCCCGCCATGTGCCGCTGTACCGCACGGCCCCGTGGGCCGAGCAGCTGAGCGGCCGCGACGCGGCCGACCTCGACAACTGGCCGGTGCTGCAGCGCGACGCGCTGCGGCAACGCCGCGCCGAGCTCGTCTCCGACGCCCGGGGGCCGCTGCGCGTGAACCGCAGGAGCTCCGCGTCGACGGGCGCGCCGGTCACGGTCACGTGGAACCCGACCGCGCTCGCCTGGAGCTGGGCGGCCGAGTACCACCCGATGCTATGGCACGGCCTGTCGCTCGGCGCGCGCACGCTGCGGATCTGGGGCTCCGGCCGGCCGCTCGAGAACTGGACGCTGAATCGGCATTTCGTGCCCGCCCACGACCTCGCGCCGGACCGGCTCGACGCCGCGCTGCGCTACCTCGATACGCGGCGGCCGGAGCTCGTCTGGGGCAGCCCGTCCTCGGTCACCGAGCTCGCCCGGCACGCAGGCCGGGTGCGCGGCCCCGCGACGAAGCCGCTGGTCGAATTCGCGAAGGTCGGCGGCGAGCAGCTCTACGCCTTCCAGCGCGACGAGATCCGCCGCTATCTCGGCGCGCGGGTCATCGAAGCGTACGGCTGCACCGAAATGGGGCCCGTCGCGGCCGAATGCCCTCGGGGCAGCCTGCACCTGCTCGAGTCGAACGTCCACGTCGAGATATTCCGCGACGGCGCGCCCGTCCCGCCGGGCGAGACCGGCGACATCGTCGCGACGACTCTGATCAACCGCGGCATGCCGCTCGTCCGCTGCAGAATCGGCGACATCGGGCGTATCTCCCCCGAGCCGTGCAATTGCGGTCTGCCCCAGCCGGTGCTCGCGGAGCTGCGCGGCCGCGCGGCGGACCTGCTCGTCAGGGCCGACGGCACCGCGGTGCACGCCTCCGTGCTCGGCGACGCGCTCGCGCGCTACGTCGGCAAGGCGCCGCTCGGTCACGCCCGCAAGATACAGTTCCACCAGGTGGACCGCCGGAACTGGCGAGTGGAGGTCGAGGCGCCCTCGAGCGAGGACCGCGGCCACGAGGACCGCGCCGCGCTGGAGGCCCAGGTCAGCGAGCTCGTGCGCGGGACTTTCGGAGCGGAATGCCGGGCGCAATGCGAGGTCGTGGACAGGATACCGAGGGAGGCGTCCGGCAAGTACCGCTACTACCGTGTGCCGACGGAGCCCGTCGCGCCGTCCCGCTACGCCACGGCCCCATACGATCGGAACGCGGAGATCGGGGACGGCGGCGACGAGCCGCACCGGCGCGACACGGCAGGGATGCGCGCTTCGGCGTCGTCGAGCGTCACGGATGCACCGCCTCCTTCGGCGGTCTGACCTCGCGGTGACCGATCGAGTACAGGAACCACCAAGGCGTCCACGCCAGCGTCTGGATCACGCGGCCGCTCAGCGCAATCGCCAGGGATTCGGCGACGCCGACGCCGCC
>JAFGNC010000488.1 GCA_016927175.1 Gammaproteobacteria bacterium
ACCGAGCAGCTGCTCGCCGGCATCTTCGCCGACGTGCTCGGCGTCGAGCGCGTCGGCGTCACGCAGAACTTCTTCACCGATCTCGGCGGCGATTCGATACTCGGCATCCGCGTCGTCGCCCGCGCGAACCGGGCGGGATTGCGGCTGCGGCCGAAGCAGCTGTTCGACTACCAGTCGATCGCCGAGCTCGCCGTCGTCGCCGAGCGCGGCGGCGCCGTCGACGCCGAGCAGGGACTCGTGACGGGCGGCGTGCCGCTGACGCCGGTCGCGCGCCGATTCTTCGAATCGAATCCGGTCGATCCGCAGCACTTCAATCAGGCCGTGCTGCTCGAGGTGCCGGCGGAGCTCGACGCGCGGGCGCTCGATCGCGCGGTCGCCGCGATGTTCGCCCATCACGATGCGCTGCGGCTGCGCTTCCGCCGCGCGGACGGCGTCTGGCGGCAGAGCTGCGCAGCGATCGCCGGCACGGATCGTATCGTCCGTCTCGACCTGTCGGCCGTCGGATCCGCAGCGCAGCGAGACGCGCTGGAACGCGCGAACGCGGCCGTCCAGCAGGGCTTCGATCTCGCGGCCGGCCCGATCGCGCGATTCGTGCACGTCGACCTGGGCCGCGCGCGGCCGGGCCGCCTGCTGATCGCGGCCCATCATCTGGCCGTCGACGGCGTGTCGTGGCGGATTCTGCTCGAAGACCTGCAGGCCGCCTATCTGCAGTGCGTGTCGCAGCCGGGAGCCGCGGTGCAGCTGCCTCCGAAGACGACCTCTTTCAAGGAGTGGGCCGAGGCGCTGGTCGAGTTCGCAGCGTCCGAGCAAGCGCTCGCCGACGCCCCATACTGGCTCGCGCGAGACGCCGGCCGCGCTCGTCGCCTGCCCGCGGATGCGCCCGACGCACCCGATCCCGCGGGCGCCGCGCGCACGCATACGGTGTCCCTGACGCGGGACGAAACCGAAGCGCTGCTCGAGCGCGTCGCACGGGCCTACCGCACGGAGATCAACGACGCGCTGCTCTCCGCGCTCGCCGCCGCGCTGGCGCAATGGACCGGCAGCCGGAGCGTGTCGATCGAGCTCGAAGGGCACGGCAGGGAGGAGCTGCACAGAGAGCTGGACGTGTCGCGGACGGTCGGCTGGTTCACGAGCCACTTCCCGGTATGTCTCGAGCTCGGCGCGGCGCTTGCGCCGGACGAGGTGCTGAAGAGCGTCAAGGAGCAGCTGCGCGCGGTGCCGTCCCGCGGAATCACCTATTCGGTGCTGCGCTATCTCGCGAACGATCCCGAGCTCGCGAGTCGGCTCGCCGCGCAGCCCCGCCCGAGCGTCGCCTTCAATTACCTCGGCCAGTTCGACCACGTGCTCGCCGAGGACTCGCCGTTCCGGCCGGCGGGCGAGCGGCTCGGCCCGCTGCAAAGTCCGCGAGCCGTGCGAAGCCACACGCTCTACATCGGCGCGAACGTTTCCGGAGCGTGTCTGCACGTCGCGTTCACGTACGGCAGCGGCCGGTTCGACGCGGCGACGATCGAGCGGCTCGCCGCCGACTATCTGCATGCGCTGCGCGCGCTGATCGCGCATTGCACAGACTCGGCGTCCGCGGCCTTCACGCCGTCTGACTTTCCGCTCGCGAGCCTCGACAGCGGGGCGCTGGAGGCGGTTTTCGCTCAGCTCGACGCGGCCGATCGCTCGGCGGCGGCCGGGAGCTGATTTCGATGCAGAACGTCGAAGACATCTACGCTCTGTCGCCGATGCAGCAGGGGATGCTGTTTCACAGCGTCCAGGCGCCGCTCGATGCCGTCTACGTCGAGCAGAAGGTGTGCACGCTTCGCGGCCCGCTCGAGGGGAATGCCCTCCGGCGCGCGTGGCAGCACGTCGTCGACGACGTTCCGGCGTTGCGCACGGCTTTCCTGTGGGAAGGGCTCGACGATCCGCTGCAGGTCGTGCGCCGGCATGCCGCGCTGCCGTGGATCGAGGAGGATCTGCGCGCGCTCGCGGCGGGCGAGCGCGAACGCAGGCTCGCGCGATTCCTGAAGGAGGACCGTGCCCGGGGCATTCCCCCTTCGAGCGCGCCGCTGATGCGCGTCGCGTTGTTCCGGATCGAGGACGACGTTCACGAGCTCGTATGGACGCACCATCATCTGGTGCTCGACGGGTGGTCGCTGCCGCTGATCTATCGCGACGTCTTCGCGTCGTATGCGGCGCTTCGCGCCGGGCTGCCTCCGCCGCGCGTCGCGAGCCGCCCGTACCGGGAATACATCCGCTGGCTGCTGCAGCAGGATCGTGCCGAGGCCGCGCGGTTCTGGCGCCGGGAGCTCGCGGGATTCGACACGCCGACGCCGTTGCCGATACGCGGCGCCGGCGCGCGCGGGGGCGGCGACGCGACCTACGGCGACACCGAGATCGTCACGACACCGGAGGAGACTCAGGCGCTGCGCGCATTCGCCCGCGGCCATGCGCTGACGGTCAACACGCTCGTGCAGGCCGCGTGGGGGCTGTTGCTCGGCTTCGAGACCGGTACCGACGACGTCGTGTTCGGCGCGACCGTGTCCGGCCGCCCCCCCGACCTCCCGGGCGTCGAGTCGATGATCGGCCTCTTCATCAACACGCTGCCCGTCCGGCTGCGGCTCGCCGATCGGCGAGCGCTGCTCGAGTGGCTCCGGGATCTGCAGGCGCGGCAGGTCGAGATGCGTCAGTACGAGTACAGCGCGCTGACCGAGATCAGGCAATGGACCGCCGTGCCGAACGACCGGCCGCTGTTCGACAGCATCCTGGTCTACGAGAACTACCCGACCGACCCGGCGAGAGAGCTCGGCGACCTGGACGTGCGCATCGAGAGCCTCAAGTCCGTCGAGCGCGGCAGCTATCCGTTGATCGTCAAGGCCGCCGA
>JAFGNC010000077.1 GCA_016927175.1 Gammaproteobacteria bacterium
AACGAGGACTACAGCCGCGGCATGGCTGCCGACAATATGGCCCAGTACAACCGTTCAACGTCGCTCGCGGCGTCGCAGTGGGCCGACACCTACCGCGCCGATCAGCAGAACGCGGCGTGGGGCCGCGACACGGACATGTACTCGGCCGGCCGTCAGTTCTCGAACGACTACACGACGAACGAAGCGAACCGGCTCGGCGCGACGCGGCAGACGACGGCGACGAACTACGGCCGCGACCAAGACACGCTCACCGCGTGGTCGGGCTTGAATGACAAGAACCTGAACGCCGGCAACCAGGTGCTCGATCGCAGTGACGCGGCCTGGGACAACTGGACCGGCCTCGGTATCGATACTCGGAATGCCTCCCTGGCGACCGGCATCGCGCGCTCGAACGCGAACAACCCGGGGAACGTGCTCGACGCGCTGAAGACGATCGGTGGCGACAGGGCCGCGCAGGACGCGATCAACGCCGTAAGGAACGCGCCGAAGGAAGACCAGGGCCTGCTCGGCGGCCTCTTCGGCAGCGGGAGCATCAAGTGGATCTGAGCACCAGATACTTTCGGGATCCGCGCGAGGAAGAGGAGGAGCGCCGTGCGCTCGAGGCACTCGCGGGCGCAGACGCGCCGGCAGCATTCCACGCCGACCTGGACCTGACCGAGGATCCCGAGGCGCTCGCGGGGCAGCCGATTGGCGACGAAGACCTCGGCGGCCGGACATCTCCGGAACCGCTGGCGCCTCCCGAGCCGGTCGGAAAAAGGGAACCGGCGCTCGACAGCGGCCGGCTCGATCCGTTCGACGCGGCCGCGGCCGCGATGGCGGCCGAGGAAGAGCCGCAGGCGCAGAGCGGCGGGGGCATGGATTGGGGCCCTCTGGGCGGCGGAGTGGGCTTTGCCGCGCTCGCGGACCTCGCGATCAACGGCGGCCGCGGCATCCCGCAGGTGCTCGCGCTCGGCGCGCAGGCGCAGCAGCAGCGCAAAGCGAACGAGTACACGCAGGCGCGCCAGGGTCGAAGGGACGCGCTCGAGGCCGAATATAAGCGCGCGCAGATCGCGAACATGGGCACGGACGCCGAGCTCACGCGCGGACAGCAGGAGCTCACTCGCAGCGGCCAGGGTCTGCGGCAGAAAGAGATCGACCAGCAGAACGCCGAGCTCGAGCTGCGCCGCCAGCGGGCTGCAGCGGCGGAACAGGGCAACGTCGATCCGGCGACGGGCAAGCCCTACCCGCGGCTGTCCGAGGACGAGCGCCGTGCGCTGGACTACCAGGATCGCCACGCGGACTACGCGGCCGACAACGAGTTCCGCAACAAGCAGCTCGAGCAGCAGGCGACGCTCTCGCGCGAGGGAATGGCTTCACGTGAAAGCCTCGCAGCGCGCCGCGGCAAGGGTGGCAAGGGCGGCGGTCGTGCTGCAGCCGGCGGCGGCGGAACGGGCGCGCCAGACGACGAGCTCACCGCCGGCCAGGTACGGAAAATCGAACAGGACCGCAAGGGAGCGCTCGAAACGCCGATCCCGGGCACCGAGGTCGTCGACGCGCCCGCGTGGCAGGCGAGCGTGCAGACGCCGGCGGCACGCGGTCAGGTCGCGACGCTCGCGCGCGGCTATCGGCAGGTCATGGAAGGCATTGACCGCATGGTCGCGCTGCGCGAGCAGCACGGCACCGAGATGAGGGACGGTCAGGCGAAGACTGATTACAACCTCGCGCAGAAGGCCGTGATCGGCGGCTTCACGCAGATTGGAAACTCCGGCGTCCTGAATGCGGGCGAGTTCAAGCGCTACGCCGAGGACATTCCGAGCATGGGCCTCCACCTCAACGACCTGTGGCGGCTCGTTCCAGGCGGAGAAGACCCGACGCTTGGGCAGCTGCGCGGACTGAAATCCGCGTCCGAAGCATCCATCGATGCAGCGCTCGGGACGTACGGCGTGCGCCGCGCGCGCAACTCGCCGGCGATCGATGACAACCCGATTGCGCGGAAATACGGCGCGAGGCGCGTGCAATGAGCGGAGGATTTCGCCGAGTTCGCCTCTCGAATGGCGAGCAATACGAGGTTCCCGAGGAATCGGCGGACCAGTTCGTCGCCGAGATGGAGCAGGGCGCCTCCCCTTCTGGAGGCTCGGAGCCGCCGCTCTCAGCTGCAGAAAACGACCCCCTCCCCCACCGCACCGCGGACCCCTCGGGGGCCCCCCTAGGCCCCCCCCGAAGGGAAGGGGAGGTGTTTTCGGACTCCGGTCCGCCGCTCCCAGCTGCAGAGGAAGAGCCCTCCGCCTGGGACAGTTTTGTGAACGCCGTCACATCTCGGGAGGGTCTCCAAACAGGGTACGACGCGATCGGTGGAGCGATCCACGGCGCGTCATCTGGCTTCGCCGATGACGCATTGGATCTGCTTCCCGGCGAAATGGGCGACGAATCGCGCGCGCAAATGGCGCAATCCGAGGCGCGATCACCACGCGCATTTGCGGTCGGTGATGCTGTCGGGTCGTTCCTTTCGCCCGTAAATAAGATCGCCAAGGGTGTTGGGTTGGCCGGCGGTGCGGCGAAGAACATCGCAGGGCAGGCGCTCGAAGGCGGCATTCAGGGCGTCGCTCGGACGTTCGGTGACGCGGAGGACCTGACCGGCGAGACGGCGCTGCGCGCGCTCGCACAGGGCGGCGAGGACATGGTGCAGAGCGGCGGCGCTGCCGCGTTGCTGTCCGGCGCTGGGCGCGCATCGGGGCGCATTGCGAAAGCGTTGGGGAACAAAGCCGACATGAACCGCGCGGCGAGCGCGGGTTTCTACGGCAGCTCGCTCGAGCGGCTCGGCGACAACAAGGGCGACGAGTACGTGGCTCAGCTCGGCCGCCGCATGGAGGAGGAAGGGTTGCACCGCGGCCGCGCGCCGGGCGGCATGATCAACCCGCTGAACTGGGTGCCGCAGAACGCCGGCACGATCGCGAAGAACGCCGGGGAGCTCGGGAAGCGCTCAGGCGACGAGATGGCGCTGGCCGAGGCCGAGATCGGCCGGCTCGACGCGCAACCGCAGGTCGACGTGAGCGGCACGATCGCGCGCCAGGGCGTGCCCGTGCGCGGCTCGGACGTCGATCCGGTCGCCGGCGACGCAGAGAACGCGTTCCGCGGCCGCTTCGCCGATCGGATGTCCGAGCTCGCGCCTGACGGCCAAATGCCGATGCTCGACGCGCTCGATCGCCGGCGCTACCTCGACGACCAAATCAACTGGTCGAAGAAAGAGGGCTACGAGGGCGCGGGGATGCAGGAGCAGGTGCGCCGCGACGTCGCCAACGACCTGCGCGGCGGCATCAGCGACTCGCTGCAAGGCGCAGCGTCGCGCGGCGACGTGGATCCCGAGCTCGCCCAGCAGTGGGAGCGCGGCCGCGGCAACTTCGAACTCTCCAGCGACGTGAACGACGCCGCTCGATCGCGCGCGATGCGCGAGCAGGGCAACCAGCTCATGAGCCTGCCGACGCACGCGCTTGTGGGCGGCGCGCTCGGCGGCGCCACCGGATACGGGAGCAGCGACGGCGACTGGAGCGACACGGCGATGAGCGCGATGGCAGCCGGCGCTGCTGGGCAGCTGCTCAAGACGCGCGGCCGCGCTGGACTCGCGGGTATGCAGCGCGGGGCATCGAAGGTGATCGGCAGCGGGCGCGCGGCGCAGTGGGCCGGCGAGAACGCGGCGCTGGGATCCATGGCATCGCTCGATGCCGGCGGCACGATGCCGGACAACGGCGACGACGCGCTGCGCACGATGGGCGAGCAGCTGTCGAAGAACCAGCAGGAGGCGCGCGGCTATCTCCTGCCGCAGGCGGTGCAGCAAGCGCTGCAGAGCGATCCGGGGATCCTCGGCCCGTACGCGCAGACGTTCTTCAACGCGCAGGACGAAGACGAGATTCAGGTGGAGCTCGATCGGTTGTCGCGGACCGATCAGACGTTCGCGACGCGTGTGCTGCCGCGACTCAACCAGATGACGGCGGAGCGATGATCAGGATTCAGCACCGCAGAGGAGCGTGCAAGATGCAGGGACTACAGCAAGCGATCATGAGACGCCCGCCGCGCGGCAATGGGACTGGCGAGCGGGGCGAGAACTTCACGACGCCGATCGTTGCGGCGAGCACAACGAACGTCGCGGTGTTGCCTACAGGAGCGCCGACAAGCGGCGGCTGCTGGGTGACATTCAAGGCGACCGTCGACTGCTTCATTCGCTGGGGTCGCGCGGCTTCGCCGACTGTTGCTGCCGCGACGACCAGCGACTACCCGCTCACGGCGGATCAGGAGGAGGAGTTTTGGATCACGTTCCCGGATGACGCGAACTTCAGCGTCATCCGAGAAACTGCAGACGGCACGCTGAACCGCTTCCGTAGCGATGGGTGAAGTCATGAGCGAGCCCATCCGAAACTTCACAGAAGACCACATCAAGGCGGCAGTCGCCTCGGGCGGCTACTGCATCCTGACGATCACCGAAGCGGACGGCACGGTGCACGAGCATTTGGCGTGCGCCGACGACAAGCTCGCGGCCCGCATCACCGAAGAGATCAAGCAGAAGGCGCAGGAGGGCTGACATGGCAACGGGTATCTCGCACAGCCGGCGTACGGCGATGATGACGTGGTGGACCGGCACCGCGCAGACGCAGCCGGGCAACCAACAGGTCGCGCTGTCGACGGCGGATCCGGGAGATGCCGCCGCGTCGCTCGCGGAGGTCTCGACCTCGGGCACCGGGTACAGCCGGCAGTCGATCACCGCGGGCTCCGGTTGGAGCGTCACCGGGACCGCCGGAAACCCTGTGCAGGCGGCCAACGCGGCGCTGATCACCATGGGCACGGTGACCGGCGGCGGCTGGGGTGCGCTCACGCACGTGGCGACGTTTACGGGCACCGCGCAGACCTCGGCGGCGGAGTTCCACGGTCGATATGCAATCGCGGGCGGACCCATCACACCCAACGTCGGAGCGACGGTCACGATCGCGATCGGAGCGCTGACGATGACCTTCAGCTTCACCTGATATGGCAACGGTCTACCAACCCCTGCCGATCGGAGCGGCCATGCTCCGCGCCAACTCGGGAGCGGGCGTGCCTGAGCTGTTGTCGGTGCAGACGACCCCGGCCACGCCGACTCCCGGCTACGACGCCTACGCTTTCGACCCGGCCGTCGTCGAGAGCCTCTACTACCAGTTCACGATCCGCAAGTACGGGTCCGGAAACTTGAATCTCGCGATCCGCTGGAGCACGGCAGCCACAAGCGGCAATGCGGTGTGGGCCGCGCAGATCGCCGCGATCACGCCGGGCGATGCGGGCGCGGTCTCAGCGAAGACGTACGCGACGGCGAACACCGTGACGGATGCGGCGGACGCCAACGCCAATCGCCTCAACGCTGCCACGATCACCATCTCGAACCTTGACTCGCTCGCGACTGACGACCTCGTATTCCTGCGCTTCTATCGCGACGCCGCAAGCGGAAGCGACACGATCAACAGCAACGACTGTCTCGTCTATCACCTGGACCTCGCATACTCGGACGTGTAATCGATGGCGCTGACCCTCTCGGCGACCGATGCAGAGACGACGGTTACGTCGGGCTTTGCAAACGAGGGCGACATCACGCTGGCCGCGTGGGTCTTCTGCACCGGCGCCGGCTACCAGCAGTTCGCGATGGTCGGCCACTTCGGCGGCGGCGGCGCCAGCGGCTTCGATTACATCTCCACCAACGGAACCGGCAACGTCGATCTCGGAATCTCCGACGGCGGCAGTGGCTTCCGCACGCTGACGCCGTCGTTCAGCAACAGCGTGTGGACGCATTGCGCGTTCACCTACAACGCCACAACCGGTGAGGTCGTTGGATACATCAACGGCGCGAGCGTCGGATCGAACTCCAGCGGGACCGTCGCTGCGCGCGGCGCGGTCAACTGGATCGAGATCGGCCCGATGTCGGGCCAGATGCAGGACATGGTGGTCCTGCGCCGCGTGTGCACTGCGGGTGAGATCGCGCTGCTCGCCCGCTCTCGGAAGCTGCCGTTCGCGGTGGACGGCTGGTGGCCGCTGCTGAACACAGCCACCGCCCTCGCCGACTACTCGGGCAAGGGCCGCAACATGACGTTCAACGCCGGCAGCTACGCCGCCGGCACGAGCTACCCGCCGGTCGGCTGGGGCGCGCCGCTCGCCACGCTGCTGGACGACGCGAGCGTGGCTCCGGTCGCACTCGTGGCCGCTGGCGCGAACAGCTCCGCTGGCGCGGCGGCGCTTACCGTCGGGTTGCCGCTCGTGGGCGCCGGCGCAAACGCCTCGGCGGGTGCGGCCGCGCTGACCGTCGGTCTACCCGTCGCCGCAGCGGGCGCGAACAGCTCGGCCGGAGCAGCAGCTCTCGGCGTTCAGCTGCCGACCGTGGGCGCAGGCGCCAACAGCTCGGCAGGCGCCGCAACGCTGGCCCTGAGCAACAACTTGGCTCCGGCTGGAGCGAACAGCAGTGCCGGCTCGGCCACGCTGACCGTCACGCTTCCGCTGGTCGGAGCGGGCGCGAACAGCAGCGCGGGGCAGGCTGTGCTCAGCGGCATAAGCGCGCTTGGCGGAGCAGGCGCCAACAGCTCGGCGGGGAGCGCGACTTTGACGCTTAGGTTTTCACTGTCGGCTGCGGGCGGAAACGCGTCTGCAGGATCGGCAACACTGTCAGGCGTTCCTGTTCCAACGCCGGGCGGCGCCGGCGGCGGATGGAGCAGTAAAAACCGACGAATGTTGATCGTGCGAGGCCGCGGACGGCGGCGGTAAGAACGGAGCACTGCTACAATGAACAGCATGAAACCAGGTGTGGATCCCGTCGTTCTGCGCGTGGTGGTTCGAGTCCTTGGCTTCGCCACGATGCTTGTCTGCGAGCTGTGGCTGAAGGACAAGCTGTCGGCCGAGCTGTATGGACGGCTCTACGGTCTAGGCGGATCGGCGTTCACAGGCACGTTCGTAATGGAATGGCTCGGCCAGGTGGACAGCGTGAAGCTGCAGAAGCTCGCGGACAGCATGCCGCCACCCCCGATGCCGCCGAGTGACGAGACGCTGCAGTGAGCAAGGAGGCCAACGACGAAGCCGTGCGGCGGCTGAAGTTGGCCACCGACAACGCGCTCGACGCGGTGCTCAAGGCGCTCGCCTACGCCGGGCGGCCGGCGCGCGACACGATCGGGGCGATCCGGACGGCCATCAGCATGGCGTGCGCCGAGGCGATGGACGCCGGCATCAGCTTCGAGCGCGATCGGCAGAAGCCCCCTGCCCCGCCGGACACCGACATCACTTCGACGCGCCCGGGGTTCCCTCGGCGTCGTTCTTCGCGGCCGCCTGCGCGGTGAGATCGGCAACACGCGTGCGCAACCGCCTCACCTCGTCCTGGAGCACGATCACCGCTTCCTCCGCAGCAACGCCGGCCCATCGATACCGCATGGCGTGATCGAGCGTCATGGCTTCTTCAGCTCCGGGTGAGGATCGTCGCACAGGCGCGCGCCGTCGATGTAGAGGCACTCGTCGACCTCGTGCACCAGCGCGCGCAGGATCATGTCCTTGATGAGTATGCGTCCCACGCGCTCATTGACGTGCTGCAAAGGGATGTACGCGGTCCCGATGACGGGTCCCGGCTCGCCCGTCCGGACGTCCTTGGCGTCCAGCACGACGCGCGCGATCGCCGTGTCGCGTTCGTCATGGAACCGCACATCGACCTTCATCGCCCGGATGTCCCAGCGGGACATGTCGACGACGGGGAGCTTCACCGGTGTTGCTCCAGCTCGGCGTCGGCAACGGCCAGCCGTTCATCGAGCTCGGCGACGCGCGCGCGCAGCCGCTCGATCTCCTCCCGGCCGTTCTCCGCGTCAGCCTCCCAGGCGGTCTTGAGCTCTGCGTTCTCCGCGCGCAGTCGGCCGATCTCCTTCCGCGCCTCGAGCTCGAGCTCGGCAGCTGCGTTCATCTGGCGCCGCCACTCGTTCCCCTGTTCGATAACGTGCTCCCCAGCCTCGACCACCGCGCGCAGCCGGAGCACCTCGGCGGCGAGCACGCGCCCCGCCTCGTAGTAATCGGAGACGTCCGAGGCCCAGTTGTGCTCGTCAACCTCCTTCAGAGCCTGGTCTACGGTCATGGCGCGGCCGCATTGATGCACTGTCGATGCACCGGAAAATATGTCTTGTAACTTGTGGTATTCACGCGTAAATCCCCATCGTCTCGTTTCTTAGCCCAACTTCGCCGCTGAGCCCATTTTCAGCAGCGCACTCCAAAAAGCTCAATCGTTTCGGCTGCCGTTGCCGACCGCCCCATGCCGCGGTCCCCGCCGATCGCGCGGCTTTTGATGCACTGTCGATGCACCCGTCAGCCGAGGTACCTTCGACGCGGCGTCTGCCAGGTGGTCACCGCGCTTGTTCACCTGCGCGTAGACGCGCTCGAGCATCTTCACGCTGTTGCCCATGATCGCGGCGAGCGTGAGGATCGGAACGCCGGCGCGGGCCATGTGCGTCGCGTACGTGCCGCGCAGGTCGTTGACCGACAGGTCGTCACAGATGCCAGCGCGGCGCGCAGCCTGGCGGATGATTTTGTCGATGCCCTTGAGGCTCAGCTTCGGGAAGATCGGCAACTGCCCGCGGCGTTGCTCGAGCAACTCGAGGAGCTCGTCGGGGATCGGCACGACCGACGGCGCGCCGCGGTCCTTGCGGCGCTTCGTCCGTTGCACGACCGCGTAGCGCTCGTCCCAGTCGATCTCCACGATCTTCCACGGCTCGGACAGGCGTAGGCCCAGGTGCGAGTACGCCATGACGTTGAGCCTGTGGCGCGCCGGGACGGCGAGCAGCAGCCGGCGCAGCTCGTCGACCTCGAGTAGCCGCTGCGGCTTGCTGGACGTGTCACCGAGGTCGGGGAACTTCGGGGGTTCGACCCCCACGGCATCGAACGCCTGCCGGAGCAGAGCGAGCTCACGATCGACGCTCGAGGCAGCGCGTGTGCGGCGCGCGCGCTGCGCGTATTCGCGGATGCGAGCGGCATCGATGTCCGCCAGCGCAGTCTTCTCGCCCAGGTCGGCGGCGAGGCACTCACCGCGGTAGACGATCGACAGCAGCGTGTCGCGCGAGTTGCCGGCTAGCTCGCAGGCTTCTGCGAGCGCTGCGACCGCTTGTTGGAGCGTTTTGCGCGGAGCCGTCGCAGCCTCTCCTCCCAGAGCAAGACTGCGCTCGATTTGGTCGGCGACGATTTGGGCGGTCTGTCGGGATTTCGCAGTCCCGTCGTCTCGGACGCCGGTGGACTTGAGGACTCGTCGCCGCTTGTCGCCTCGCCAGTAGTAACATTCGGCCTGCCACTTGTCCGATCGGTCGCGCTTGAAGAGCTCTGCCATGGTGCAATCCCCTGCTCCAGACGGCGAACATACTCGGCGAGCCGGCGCTCCGATACCCGCCACCCCACCCCTTCGATCTTCGTCCCGCCTAGCCGCTCCATGATGGCGTACGCCGCCGTGCGCCCGCAGCTGAGCGCCTGCATCACATGGTGCGGCCCGACCAGCCGCGTCACTTGCCCTTCCCCAGCAGCTTCGACTGCGAAGCCAACAAGGTTCCCGCTTCAAGCGCGACGCGGCCGACTTCGCGTGCAACCCAGCCGCTGACGCACAGCACCAATACCCCCATGACGCACAACAGCTCGCCGAGCGCGACCGCGCATGCGGAGCCGACGACGACGAGCGCTGGTGCCGCCGGGCGGACCTCGATCACGTGGCCGCGCGCGATCAGCTCGTGTCCGCTGGGCACAGTCACGTGCGTGTACTCGATCACTCGCGCGGGGCGAACATCTGTCGGGCGGACGAGACGCGTCATTTGCGAGCCTTTCGGTGCTGCTTCGCGTTCGTGCAGGTCGCGAAGTGCG
>JAFGNC010000078.1 GCA_016927175.1 Gammaproteobacteria bacterium
AAAAAGGGGTCAGGGCCCTTTTCGGTCGAAAAAGGGCCCTGACCCCTTTTTGCACGGAAAAGGGCCCTGACCCCTTTTTGGGGTGGCCCCCTTTTCGGGGTGCGGCGGGCGCGGTCAGGCGAGCTCGGGCTGGTCGGTCAGCTTGGCGAGCAGCGCCGCGATCTCGTCGCGCGCGTTGCGACGGTCGACGATCATGTCGATCGCGCCCTTCTCCAGCAGGAACTCGGCGCGCTGGAACCCGACCGGCAGCGTCTCCTTGACGGTCTGCTCGATCACGCGGGGCCCCGCGAAACCGATCAGCGACCCGGGCTCCGCCATGTTCACGTCTCCGAGGAGCGCGAGGCTCGCGGACACGCCGCCCATGGTCGGATCCGTCATGACCGAAATGTACGGCAGCTTCGCCTCCGCCAGCGCCGCGAGCGCGGAGCTGGTCTTCGCCATCTGCAGCAGGGAGAACAGCGCCTCCTGCATCCGCGCGCCGCCGCTCGCCGAGAAGCTGACGAGCGGGCGGCCGTGCTCGATGCAGTAATTCACGCCGCGGACGAAGCGCTCGCCGACGACGGAGCCCATCGAGCCGCCCATGAAGCGGAACTCGAACGCCGCGGCGACGATCGGCATCGTCTTCAGCGAACCCGCCATCACGATCAGCGCGTCGCGCTCGCCCGTGTCCTTCTGCGCCTGGTTCAGGCGATCGCGGTAGCGCTTCGAGTCCCGGAACTTCAACGGATCGAGCGGCTCGAGGTTCTCGGCGATCTCCTGCCCGGAGTCGGGGTCGAGGAACATCTCGAGGCGCTCGCGCGCGCCGAGGCGCAGATGGTGGTTGCACTTCGGGCACACGTACATGTTGCGCTTCAGCTCGGCGCGGTAAAGCTGCCCCGAGCAGCCGGTGCATTTGACCCACAGGCCTTCCGGGACCGAGCGCCGCCGCTTCTCGGTGTTGATCCGCGACGGCATCAGTTTGTCGAACCAGCTCATAGATCGTTCACGCGCGATTCGAAGCGCCCCATGATAGCCGAAAGCGCCGCGGGCAAACGGGACGCACTGCGCTTACCGGCGCATCCGCGCGGATCACGGGACCGGAAGGCGCTCCGGCGGAGATCACCGGCCGAAGGCCTCGCCGGCACCAGCGCCGCGGGGCGGGACAGCGAGAGCCGGGAAGTCCGGCGCGGACGCCGCGGGCAGCCCGAAGCGCTCCGGATACTCGACGTCCACCAGCGTCAGCCCCGCCGCCGGCGCCGTGACGCCCGCCGCGGTGCGGTCGCGGCCGGCCAGCAGATCGGCGGCCCAGCCGGGCGGCGCCCGTCCGGCGCCGACCTCTGCCAGCACGCCGACGAGGTTTCGCACCATGTGGTGCAGAAAAGCGTTTGCGACGAACTCGAGCGCGACCAGCGTGCCGTGCCGCGACACGCCCACCGAATCCAGCCTTCGCATCGGCGTCCGCGACTGGCAGCCGGCCGCGCGGAACGCGGAGAAGTCGTTCTCGCCGAGCAGCGCCTGCGCGGCACGCGTCATCGCCGCGCAATCGAGCCGGTCCCGCAGCCACCACACGCGCCTGCGCAGCAGCGCGGACGCCACGTCGGCGTTCAGGATCAGGTAGCGATAGCGGCGCGCGATCGCCGAGCGCCGGGCGTCGAAATCCTCGGCGACGTCGCGGGCCCAATGGACGCGGACGTCGTCGGGCAGGTTGGAGTTGATGCCGAGCACCCACTGCCGCGGCGTGCGCACGGCGCGCGTGTCGAAATGCACGACCTGCCGCAGCGCGTGGACGCCGGTATCCGTGCGGCCGGCGCCGTGGACCGTCGCCGCTTCCGCCGCGACCTTTCCGACCGCCGCCGTCAGCGTCGACTGCACGCTGCGCTGATCGCGCTGCGTCTGCCAGCCAAAGAAATCGGTGCCGTCGTACTCGACACCCAGAGCCACTCTCGGCATATGCGCGGCGGCCTGCGCCGCCCGGATCGACTTCGGGTACGGCTACTTTAGCGTGTGCCGGGTCCGCGTCGCGCGCGGCCGCTGCGCCCGCGAATCAGGCGCTCAACACGTCGATCAGGCCCTGCGCCTCGCGGCGCTGGCCCGAGTCGCCCTCGTCGAGCACTTCCTCGAGGATGCTCCTCGCGCCTTCCGGGTCCCCCATGTCGATGTACGCGCGCGCGAGGTCGAGCTTCGTGCCGATCTCGGTCATCGTCTGCGGATCGAGCGGGCCGATGTCCTCGGTGCCGGTCGGGTCGTCGCTGCCGACGATGTCCATGCCGACGTCGAGATCGATGGGCGTGCCGCCGTTACCCTGGAAGATGTCCGCCTCGAACGACGACGAACGCGGCTGCTCGACCGTGTCGCCATCGAGCGCGCTCGCAAGATCCTCGAGGTCGAGGTCCAGCCCGCTGCCGGTCGAGCCGGCCGCGTCGCCGTCCAGCATCTTCAGCAGGGACGTGTCGCCGGAGGCCTCGTCTCCGCGCCGCTCGGCGAGGATCTCTGTGCCGCCGAGCGTGTCGTCGCCGTAGCCGGGCGCGAGCATCGTCGCGTCCTGCTCGCCGAGCACCTCGGTGTTCATGTGCTCGAGCTCCTCGTCGTCGGCGAGCACCTCCGTCACGCCCGTCGCGGAGAGCAAATCGTCGCCGGCGCCGAGCGCCGGCTGCTCCCGCGTGTCGGAGCCGTCGTCCTCGATCGCCAGCTCGCCGAGATCGCCGGAAAGCGTGCCCGTCAGCGTGCCGAGGTCGTCGAGATTCAGGCCGAGGTCGTCGAGGTCGATCTCCTCCGTATGCTCTCCGGAGCCGCCGCCGGAGACTTCCGAGGACGGCAGCTCGAGCCGCGCGGTGCCGCCGAAAGCGGTCTCGATCGTCGGCGTCTCGACGGTCGGCGCCTCCGGGCCCGCCGTCTCTACGGTCGGCGCGTCAGGGCCCGCGGTCTCGACGGTCGGCGTATCGTAACCGTCCATCGCCGACGCGTGCGGCATCGGCGACTCGACCGTCGGCGCATCCGGGCCCGCCGCCTCGACGGTCGGCGTCTCGACCGTCGGCGCATCCTGGCCGAAAGCCTCCGCCGGCTCTTCGACGGTCGGGCTGTCGAACGACAGCATCGACCAGTCGTCCTGCGCGGCCTGCGGCCGCTCGACGGTCGGCGATTCCTGCGTCACCGCCAGCGCGTCGATGTCCGCGCCGAGCTCCGCCTGCGTGCCCGTCTCGTCCTCGGCGCCCAGCGCGTCGTCGAGCCGGAAGGCGTCCTCCTCGGCCTCGAAACCGGTATCCGTCGCCTGCGCCTCGTTTTCGTCGTCGTCGTCGTCGTCGGAGAAGAGCGCCGCCTCGAGACCGGCAGCCGTACGCTCGCCGATGTCGAGAGATTCGTCGAGCACGTAGCTCGCCTGATGGTCGTCGTCTTGCTCCTCGCCCGCCGCCGTCGTGGCGCCGAAGTCTTCGCCGCCCGCGGTCGCCGCGCCGAAATCGTCCTCGCCGAACGCCTCCGCGCCGCCGAGCCGCTCACCGGTCGCGGCGAGCTCGAAGTCGAGGCCGGTCGCGGTCATCGAGCCGGTGGCGCCACCCGTGTCCTCGTCGTCCAGGTTCAGCTCGACTTCCTTGTCCTCGAACGCGAAGTCGAGCTCGGTCGAGCCGTCGCCGTGCAGGTCGACGTCGAGATCCCCGCCGCCGGCCGCGTTCTCGTCGAACATCGGCTCGTCCGGGCAGATCTGCTTGCCCATGATCAGGACCTTGTCCCAGTCGCGGTCGGTCCGGCCGCCGAGCTCGGCGTGCAGGTCCTTCGCGGCGTCGAGGAACGCATCCTTGTTGCCCCAGACGAAATAGACCTC
>JAFGNC010000489.1 GCA_016927175.1 Gammaproteobacteria bacterium
GACGTCGTGCGAAGGGCAATCGAAATGCTGTTGGAGGGCGGCCCTGACGCTGCCGATGCCCGTTTGCGCAGTGGGTTGCTCGACCTGGAAGAGAACCCGATCATCGCCGCATGGGTCGAATCCGCCGATCAAGTGCGTCGAAAAAAGCAGCCAGACGCTCCTCATCGAAAGGAGAAAGCCGGGTGATGATCTCGGCGTACAAGCCGAAGCCTTCGCGGCGCAGCAGCGCCGCCGCGTCGCGCGCGTCGCGCGCGTCGCGCTGGCGGTCGCGATCCCCGGCCCGCCGCTTCAGCTCCGCGGCGATTTGCGCGTTGAGCGCGTCGGCCGTCGTGCCGGCGACGGCCTGCGGCAGGCCGCCGTGCACGAATGCGGTGTCGCCGATCACGATCAGCGACGGCAGACCGAGCAGCCAGCTCCCGTAACGGCCGTCCGCGGCGAAGGCCTCGCGATGCGCAAAGTAGCCGAGCGGGTACGTGGCATCGAAGACCACCCGCGCCTCGTCGTCGTCGGCCGGTTCCGGTCGGCGCGCGCGATACTCGGCGAATGCCGCTTCGCGCATCGCGTCCGATTCTTCGGCAGCGAACGCGGCGAATTCGTCGGCGGAGACGTACCGCAGATCGCCGGTCAGGTTCATCAGCTCGTGATTGCCGAGCAGCACGTGGACGCGGCCGCCCGCCGCGGGCGCCTCCCGCTCGAGCCGCATCAACAGGTCCATGACGCGCCGGGAGTCGGGCCCGCGGTCGAGCAGATCGCCGAGGCTGACGAGCCGCGCGTCGCCGCCTGCCCATTCGAGCTCTGCGCCGACGATTCCGGTCGCTTCGAGCAGATCCGTCAGCTCATCGTAGGCGCCGTGGACGTCGGGCACGACGACGATGCGCGACGCGGCCGGCCAGCGCGAGCCGCCGGGCGCCGACTGGGCGCCCGCCACCTCGATCAGCGACAGCATCGCCGAAGCGGCGAGCGACGCGAACGACCATCGCCGCATCTTCACTCCCATTCGTGCAGGAAGCGCACGCCCCACGTGCGCGGCCAGCCGTACAACTCGTGAACGCCGAAGGCCCCGTCGTTGCGGGCGAGAACGCGATACTCCTCGTCCGCCGCGTTGGCGAGGAAGGCCTGGGCCTGCCAGCGGCCGTCGGCGGAGCCGAGGCCGACGCGCAGGTTCCACACCGCATAACCGGGCTCGGTGAAAACCCCCCGCTCGACGGCGTGGGAAATTACGCTGAGGTCCTGCTCCGACTGATAGCGGCCTTCGAGCTGCACGAAGCCTCGCAGCAGTCCTAAAGGCGCCTCATAGCGGCCGACGAAGGTTGCGCTGACGTCCGAGTAATTGGGGATGTTGGTCCCTTCCATCGGCGCGTCCGGCAACAGCGGCACCGAGGCTGCCTGCACGAGCCGGCTGTCCGACACTTCCGCGTCGACGACGCCGACGCCGACCGACAGCGCCAGGCGCTCGGATGCGAGCCACGTCAGATCCGCCTCGGCGCCGAAGGTCTCGACGTCTCCGATGTTCATGATGCGTTTGATGTTGACCGGGCTCGTCGGGTCGCCCGCGTTCTGCTGCACGTCCCGCCGATCGTAGAAGAAGAGGCTCGCGTTCAGCCTCAGAGCGTCGTCGAGCCAGTCGCTCTTGATGCCGAGCTCGAGGCTCCACACCGTTTCCTCGTCGAACGGCGCGAGCTGTGCGACGCTGGTCGGGAAGCCGCCGAAAAAGCCGCCGGTCTTGAAGCCGCGCGAGACGCCCGCGAAAGCGAGCAGATCGTCGCCAGGCGTCCATTCGACCGCGAGCTTGCCGGACAGGGCGTCGAAGGAAGCGCGGTCGTCGGTGCCGACGAAGGGCACGGTCGCGCCCGACGGGAAGCCGAGCCTCGCACCCCCGACGAAGCTCGTCTCGGTGTCCGTGTATCGAAGCTCGCCGATCAGGTTCCACTCGTCCGCCCATCGCCACTCGACGTGCCCGTAGGCCGCAAGCGCGTCCGCGTCCTGATCGTAGTTCTGCGGGCTGAACACCGCACCGCCGAAAAGCAGCGGCAGCACGCCTTCGGCGCCGTACAGCGGACTGTCCTCGACGAGGTCGTCCTGCGCGTAGTTGACGCCCACCGTCCAGAGCACCCGCCCGTCGCCGGCAGAGGACAGCCGCAGCTCCTGGGATCGAGCCCGAATCCGCGTGTTGTAGTCGATGTGCAGGTGCAGCGCGGAATGGCCGTCGAAGTCCTGAAAACGGCGATAGTCGATCGAGTCGTAGGCCGTGATCGATTGCAGGAGGAGCCGGCCGATGTCGATGTTCGCGAAGACGCTGGTGCCGTACCAGGAGCTGTCCAGGAAGCCGGGGAAATCGCTGGCCGACGCCCGCACGTCGTCGGCACGCAGGCCGTACTGCGCTGGCGTCAGGCCCGTGGCCGTCGAGCAGGTATCGGGGTCGGAGCGTCTGCCGGAGGACACCGCGGCGCACAACGGCTGCGGAACCCGCCCCTGCAGGCCCCCGATCAGCGCGAGCGATACGTCCGGAGCGCCGAGCGCGGCCGCGTCGCCGATGTCGGCATACACGCCCACCGGCCTCAGCGGCTCGAGCTCCGTATCGTCTCCGCCGCCGTGGACCCTGACGACCAGGTCCACGCGGTCGCTCGGCGTCAGCCGCAGGGATGCACGGCCGGCGCGGCGCTCCTCGGCGCCGTGGTCGAATCCGCCGGTTACGCTGCGGTACGGCGAATCACCGCCCTCGAGGATCCGACCGGCGACGCGCAGCGCGAGCCTGTCCGACAGCGTGAACGTCGCCCCTCCCTCGATCTCGCCCGTCACGAATTCTCCGGTGCCGACGGAGACGT
This sequence comes from Gammaproteobacteria bacterium, assembly GCA_016927175.1. Classification (GTDB taxonomy): domain Bacteria; phylum Pseudomonadota; class Gammaproteobacteria; order Steroidobacterales; family Rariloculaceae; genus ZC4RG20. The sequence continues at coordinate 2,826 of JAFGNC010000489.1, forward strand.
ACGCCTGCCTTCGCCCCGGCTCGGGCGCTCGGGAAATGATCTGCACGGCCGCGCCGATTGCGTTGCGTCCGTAGAGCCCGCCCTGCGGACCCTTCAGCACTTCGACGCGCTCGACGTCGAACAGCGTCCACTCGGCGGATGCGACGGAAGGCTGATAGACATCGTCCACGTAGAAGGCCGTCGTCGGTGTATCGTTGATCCGAAAGCTCTGCAGCCCGATGCCGCGCACGATCAGCACGGGCGCTCCGCCGCCGCCGTTGTTCTGCAGGGCGACGTTTGGCACGAGCCGGTACAGGTCCTCGGGCTGATCGATGCCTCGCTCGAGCAGTTGCCGGCCCGGAAGCGCGGCGATGGAGATGCCCACGTCCTGCGCCGATTGCTCGCGCTTCTGTGCGACGACGATGATCTCCTCGAGGACGGGCGAGGCGGCGGCATCCTGCGCGGACGCCGTAACGGGCGTGGCGGCGGCCGCGAGCAAAGCGAACGACAGCCGGTTCACCGGATCCCTCCGCAAGGCGGCATTCGAGCGTCGGCCGACGGCCGTCCCGCTCCGGCGAAACGATCCGTCGACGGCGCTTCGGTCCCTTATACCGCCCCCGGGCAGGGGCTGCCAGTAGTTCTCGCCACGCCAAAGGCTTGGTGGTAACGTCTGGTGAGGGCTTTCCGCCCCGGGAGGACGCCGGCATTGGTGCCGGCTCGCCGTGACGATCGCTGGCGCGACGGCTGCAGACCGCAACGCCGGCCGTGAACGCCGGCGCTCCAGTGCGGCAGTGTCCACCGTCCATGGCGAGCTGCTCGTGTTGCTCGCGAGGCAGTCGCGGTGGGTGCCCTTGCCGGTTTTCTGCGGCGCTCTGCTGATCTTCGCAATCTCGTACGGCTCCGCGCCGACTCCATGGTTGTCGGTATGGCTGGCCGGCGTCGTCGTCGTGCTGAGCTTGCGCTTCCTCGTGCTCGGCCGCCTCCCGCAGATGGATCACCTGTCGGAGCGCGCGCGGCTGCGGATTGCCGCGCTGATGAGCGGCGCGAACGGCGTCATGCACGGCTCCTCGGTCGGCTTTCTCCCGTTCCTCGGTGAGTTCGAGCGCTTCATAGTCTTCATGACGATCCTCGCGTTCTGCGCGGGCTCGGTCAGCAGCACGGCGGGATATCGGCCGGTATTCTTCGCGTACCTGGTGCCGACTCTGGTGCCGCTGTCGGTCATGTGGGCCATCGATCCCGGCGGCGATGTCGACTGGCGCGATCTGTTCGTCGCATTCCTGACGCTGCTGTACGGCCTCGTGCTCGTGCGGCTGTCCTACGATGCCTTCCGGCTGTTCCGGGAGTCGATGCAGATCAGACTCGAGCAGATCGAGCTGAACGCGCGGCTCGAGCGCGCGCTCGACGAGTCACGCGTTGCGAACGCGGCGAAGACGCGTTTCCTGGCAACCGCGAGCCACGACCTTCGCCAACCGGTCCATGCGCTCGCGCTGTTCTGCTCGAGCCTGTCACGCCGTCCGCTGGATGCGCGGACGGCGGACATTGCCGGCCACATCACGAGTGCCGTCGACACGCTGTCGATGCAGCTCGATGCGCTGCTCGACGTATCCAGGCTCGACGCCGGTATCGTCGAGCCGCATCCGACGGTGTTCGAGCTCGAGCAGATGCTCGAGCGCCTGCGCGAGCAGTTCGCACCCCTGGCCGAGGTGAAGAATCTGACACTGACCCTGGCCTGTCCGCCCGAAGCGACCGTTCGAACTGACGAGATGCTGCTCGAGCAGGTCGTCCGCAACCTGCTCGGCAACGCCGTCAAGTACACCGATTCAGGATCCGTCGCGCTGTCGGTCACGGAGCGTGACGCTCACTACACGCTCGAGATCGCCGATACGGGTCGTGGCATTCCGGCCGACGCGCAGCCCCACCTGTTCGAGGAGTTCTATCAGGTTCAGGTGCCGGGGCGCAGCCGACCGCCGGGTCTCGGCCTCGGACTGTCGATCGCGAAGCGGCTCGTCGACCTGTTGCAGATTCCGCTGCAGATGGAGTCCGCGGTCGGCCGGGGAACGAAGTTCACGTTGACTCTGAGCGCGGCGGCCGGTCCGTTGCCGGCACCGGTCGAACAGGCCTCCGCCGCCGTGCTGGACGGCCTGCGGGCGCTGGTCATCGACGACGAGCCGGAGGTGCTGGCGGGCATGCGGCTGTTGCTCGAAGACATGGGCTGCGACGTCGCGACCGCCGAGAGCAAGGCGGAGGGGCTCGCCGCCGCGGCCCGGACGCGGCCTGACGTCGTCGTCAGCGATCTGCTTCTCGGCCATGAGGAAACCGGTCTGCAGGCGGTACGGGAGCTGCGGGCGCTCCATCCCGCGCTGCCGGCCGTGCTGCTGACGGCCGATACGGCACCGGAACGCTGGCGCGAGGCCGACGAAGCGCAGATCGTGCTGCTGCACAAGCCGATCAGGGGCGAAGCGCTGGCAGCGGCGATTCGGCACTCGTGCCCGTCGCCGGAGCGGCACGAGGCGGCGAGATAGCGGCAGACCTGTTTGTTCGATCGACAGGCGGCTCGGCTCTGAACCGACAGCAGGACGATCGTCATGAGCACCACAGGATTCGATACCTCCAGGCGAGCATGGATCTCGCGCGGATTCGAGCAACTGGTCCATCGAGTGCGCAGGAGTCCGCACGACGTGCACTTCGACGTGCTGATCGTCGGCAGCGGATACGGCGGCGCAATGGCTGCGCAGACTTTCGCCGGCCGCACGACCGGCAGCGGCAGGCCGCTGGCAGTCGGCGTGCTGGAGCGCGGCAGCGAATACCTGCCGGGCGCCTTCCCGGCGAATCTGGCGGAGCTGCCGAAGCACGTTCGCATGGAGCGGCAGAAGGAGGGGCTGTTCGATATCCGGCTCGGGCCGGAGGTCGTCACGGTGCTCGCAAGCGGCGTGGGCGGCGGCTCTTTGATCAACGCGGGCGTCATGGAAGTGCCGAGCGAGGAAATCTTCGCGGCCGGATGGCCTGCCGTGCTGTCCGCCGCCTCGACCTGGAGAAGCTACTACGACCGCGCGCGGGAGCTGCTCGGCGCGAGCAAGGGCGGCGTCGCGAATACCATCGCGCACCACCCGCAAGGCCCGCCGAAGAAGTTCGCTGCGATCGAGGCCGCGGCATCGTCGGCGAAGTTTCGCAGGGCGGCGCTGACCGTGGCGATGACAGACGGCGTGGTCACGTCCGGCAATGTCGAGCTGAACGGCTGCCGCCGCTGCGGCGACTGCGCAACCGGCTGCAACCACGGTGCAAAGAACTCGCTCGACGTGAGCCTGCTCGTGCGCGCGCATAGGCGCGGCGCGGCCGTGTTCAGCGGCGCGACGGTCCTGAGGTTGGAGCGCGACGTGGCCGCCGACGCCTGGATCGTGCATGCGGTGCACACCAACGCCACGCTGCGTGCCCGTGCGGGCGGAACGGTCGCCGTCCGCGCCAGGCGCATCGTGCTCGCGGCAGGCACGTTGGGGTCGGCGGAGATCCTGTTGCGCTCGCGGGGCTCGACGCTGCAGCTCTCGTCCCGGCTGGGGCAGCGCGTGTCGACGAACGGGGACATGCTGATCGTCGACTACGACAGGCGCAGCGAGGTCGGCGCGGTCGCCGATCCAGCCGCTAAGCCGTCCACGCGCGCGGTGGGACCGACGATCACGGGTATAGCGGATCTGCGCGCCACGGCCGCGCTCGTCGTCGAGGAGATAGCCGTGCCGGCTGCGCTGCGAGGCGTATTCGGAGAGGTCTTCGCGACCGTCCACGCGCTGCACAGCCTCGAGACGCGCGACCGCGAGCGGCACACGCGCGGATTCCCGGCCGACGACATCTATTCGGTCCCGGCCGAGCGCATGGACCGCTCGGCGATATTCGCGGTCATGGGCGACGACGGCGCCGCCGGCACGATCGAGCTCGCCGGCGAGCCGACCGACGAGCGCGACGGTATCGGGCGCATCCGCTGGGAAGGGCTGCAGTACCAGGCGCTGTTCGATCGGCAGGTCGAGACGGTCCGGGAGTTGACCGCGGAATCCGGCGGACGAGTGCTCCCGAATCCCTTCTGGAAACTGCTGCCGGCGCAGATGTCGTGGCTGCTCGACGGCGAGCGCGGTCCGCTGACGACGGTGCACCCGCTCGGCGGGTGCGTGATGGGCGACTCGGTGGAGGAGGCCGTCGTCGACGACTGCGGCAGGGTGTTCGACGCTTCCGCTGAACCTGGCGGCGTTCACGACGGTCTCGTCGTGCTCGACGGCGCCATCGTCCCCACCGCCCTGTGCACGAACCCGGCATTGACGATTGCCGCGCTCGCGCTGCGTGCATCGGAAGCGCTGGCCGACGACTGGGGGTATGCGCTGCCCGGCGCGTCGGCGGCAGAGCCGGCGGCGACGGAGCCCCGCCCGCCGTTCCGCCGGACCGACGCCGGGTACGTTCCGGCCGAGACCGAAGTCGAGCTCATCGAGCGTCTCGCCGGACCGGTCGAATTCCGCGCCGCCGGCGGCAGCCGTGACCGGCGCATCGTCGAGCTGACGCTGCGGTTCGAGCCGAAGTCCGTCCTGGACCTCGCGCGGGCGCCTCACGATGGGCGTCGGGCGGTACTGACGGTCGCCGGGCGCTGCGGTGACGCGGCGACGGCGAGCAGAATTCGCGTGTACGACGAGGCGACGTGGCAGCAGGCGAACCTCGAGCACGTGCCGGCCGGTCAGATGGAGCAGCGGCTCGACGCGATCGCCTTGTTCGACGCGCCGCTGTCCGGGAGCCTGACCGTGCTCGAACGGCAGCCGACGCGGCACTGGCCGCGCACGCTGCGGGCAGGCGCGGCCTACCTCGCCAACCGCGGGCTGCGCGACATCTGGCAGGCGGTGTTCGACGGCGATGGCGGCCCCGGTTTCTGGTGCCGCCTGAAGGGAGGGCTCGCACTGGCGAGCCGAGCGGGCGAGGTCAGGGCGTTCGTCTACGATCTGCAAGTGGGTCAGGCGGAAAGCGGCGGGCAGCTCGCGCTGACCGGCAGCCGCATCGTCGGCCGCAAGCGCTTCACGTATGCGCGGCGCGCAAACCCCTGGCGCCAGCTGATGGAGATCCGGCTCGACGAGTTCCCTGGTCTGGGAGGCAGGACACGCGTGCTGACGCTCGACCCGCGGTATCTCGCGAGGATCGGCGTGCCGCTGATCCGAGTGACGAAGCAGTCTGACGGTGCGACCGCGCTCGCAGATCTCCTCTCGTTCGGCTGCTTTATCGTGCGCCTGCTGCTCGGCGTGCATATCTGGAGCTTCCGCAGCCCGGACGAGCGCAAGAAGATCCGCAACAGGGAGGTCCTGCCGGGTGCGATGCCGGGACTGCCGGCGCCCGAGATCCATAACCTGTACATAGGAGACGAGGCTCCCGCCGGCGGCGGCGATAAAGTGCCGGTGCACGTGCGCCTGACGCGCTACCGGCGGCCGTCCTCCGCGAAGAATCCGATCCTGATGATTCACGGCTACAGCGCCGGCGGCACGACGTTCGCGCACCGGTCCGTCCGACCGAACTTCGCCCATTACTTCTGGGGCGAGCCGCAGAGCCGCGACGTGTGGATCGTCGACATGCGAACGAGCTCCGGTATGCCTGCGGCGACGCTGCCATGGAGCTTCGAGCAGGTGGGCTACCGGGACGTGCCGGCCGCGGTCGCGCACATCGCCGCGACCACCGGCAGGAAGGTCGACGTCATTGCGCATTGCATGGGCGCGGTAGTCTTCAGCATGGGCCTGCTGCACGCGAACGAGTTGAAGGCGGAAGACGAGACGGTGCAGCAGATGCTTGCCCGCCGTGGGCTCAAGGAGCGGATCAACCGCGTCGTGTTCACGCAGGTCGGACCGCTCGTCGTGCTGTCGCCGGCGAACGTCTTCCGCGGCTATGTGCTCAGTTACCTGAAAAGATTTCTGCCGGATCGCTACA
>JAFGNC010000079.1 GCA_016927175.1 Gammaproteobacteria bacterium
GACAACGCACCGCCCGCCGCGGCCGCCGCACACCCCGCTGCGCAGATCGTCAGCGCCTCGAGGAGCGGCCACCACTCGAGGTTGCCGCCGACGGCGAATGCAGCGAACGCGGCGACGAGGTAAAGACCGAATGCGCTGCCGAGCCAGAGCCCCCATCGCCACGATGCCGCCGGCCACAAGAACGCGAACGCGGCCGCGGCCGCGGCGGTCAGCGCCGACGCGAGCGCGACGTTGCCGACCGGCGACGCGGGCGCGCTGTAGCTGAAAGCCACGAACACGAGAAACAGCGCCGCTGCCGTCAGCAGCGCGAGCAACCGGGTCAGCGCATTGTTTTTTTCTATCGCCACCGGGCCCGAGGACCTCCCTTGCTGCTTTTACCGTAGCGGCGCGAAGCAGGTATCGGAATCCGTGCAGCACCCGATACCGGCCGCTCAACCTCCCTCTTCGCGCCAGGCGGCCCGAATGGCCGCGTCGATTCTGCCCATCTGCGGCCCGGACGGGGGTTCGAGGTCGACGAAGCGAGCCGCGAGGTCCTCGGCGAGCGAGGCCGAAACATCCTCCGGCGACCGCCCCTGCCCGCGGGCGCCGGCGACCGCTTCGCGCACGGACGTCAAATATTCGCGGTAGCGCCGGATCAGCTCCGCCCCGCCCATGCGCCCGTGGGCCGGCACGATGGCTACCGGGTCGAGCGCTTCGAACGCGTCGAGATTCTCGAGCCACAGATCGAGGTCCGCGTAATCGGCGCTGACCGACGGAAACGTGGACATCACGACGTCGCCGGTGAACAGCACGCGGTCGTCCTCGACGAAGAAAACGGTGTCGCCGCGCGTGTGGTTCGGGCCGACGCCGGTGATCCGGACCTGCACACCGCCGAGATCGAGCGTGATCTGCTCCTCGAACACGATGTCCGGCGCGCGGTGCTCCGCGCCTTCCAGCAGCTCGGCGACGATTGGCGAGAAGCCGGAGAAGCGCTCGATCGTCTGCGCGCCGAGCTCCTCGTTCTCCGCCTGCTGCGCGCTCCACCGCACGACGCGGGCCGAAGCCGGAAATGCCGTCGCGCCGAGATCGTGCTCCGGATGAAAGTGGGTCGCGGCCACATAGAATTCGTCGCTGTCGGCGACCTTGCGCGCCTCACCGAGGACGATCTCGCCGTTGCGCTCGCCGAGCCCGGTATCGACGATCAGCGTCGCGCGCTCGCCGACGACGATACCGACATTCGGCACGAAGCCGACATACTCGTCCGGAATGACGTACACGTGCTCGGACACGCGGGTCATCGCATCCTGCCGGACGATCGGTCGAGACCCCGCGGCGGGCTGTGCCGACGCATCGAGCCCCGGAGCGAGAACCAAACAGGATGCGGCGGCCGCCGACGTGAAACGGTGCATGCGGTAGCTCCTGTCCAAAAGCGTTACGGGACGTCGCCCGCCAGGGCGAGCGCTGCAATCGGGTCTAGGGTACCCGGCCGCGTCTCCGAACGCATCGGCCCCATCCGTCCGTGGCGCCCCGGTATCTTCGTCTATACTCTGCCCTGCCCCGGCAGCCGCTGCCGAGTCGAGGAGGAGAAGCGTGAGCGAAGATGCCCTGGATAAAGGTGTCGACATCCGCCGCGAGATGTTCGGCAAGCAAGTCACGGACCGGCAGATCACGGAGGCCAATCTCTTCACACGGCCGATGCAGGACGTCGTCAGCAAGTACTGCTTCGGCGAGACGTGGTCCCGCGAAGGGCTGACGCGCCGCGAGCGCAGCATGGTCACGCTGAGCGCGCTGTGCGCAATGGGGCGCAGCAAGGAGCTGCGCATCCACGTCAAGGGCGCGCTGGCCAACGGCGTCACGCCTCTCGAGATCCGCGAGCTGCTGCTGCACACGATGGTCTATGCCGGCGTGCCGCTCGGCGTCGACGGCATCCATAATGCGGCCGAGTCGCTGGCCGAGGAAGGCATCGACCTGAACGACCTGTGACGGCACCGGGGGGACGGCGATCCATGACTGAATCGAAACTGCGCGTCGGCTTCGTCGGCATCGGCAACATGGGCTGGCCGATGGCGCGCAACATCGTCGCGCGGGGCCATCCCGTGCGCGTGCACGACGCCGACCCCGCGCGTGCGGAACGCTTCGAGGCCGAGTGCGGCGGCAAGGCCGCCTCGAGCGCCGCGGCTCTCGGCCGCGAGTCCGACCTGATCGTGACGATGCTGCCGACCGGCCGCGAGGTCCGCGACACGCTGCTCGGCGCTGACGGCACGGGCCGGGAAGGCGCGCTTGTTGGGCTCGCCCCCGGGGCCATCGTCGTCGACATGAGCTCGTCCGATCCGGTCGGCACGCGGGATCTCGGCGCCGTGCTGCGCGAGCGCGGCATTGCGCTGATCGACGCGCCCGTGTCCGGCCTCGTGCCACGCGCCGAATCCGGCACGCTGACGATCATGATCGGCGCCGACGACGAGGAGGCGCTCGCCAGGGCGGAACCCGTGCTCGAATGCCTCGGCGAACGGCTGATCCGGATCGGCCCGCTCGGCTGCGGGCATGCGATGAAGGCGCTGAATAACTTCGTCGGAGCGACTGCGTTCACCGCGACGGCCGAAGCGCTGATCGTCGGCAAGCGCTTCGGCCTCGACCCGAAGGTCATGACCGAAGTGCTGAACGTTTCGACCGGCCGCAGCTTCCACTCCGACATGACGTTCCCGCAGCACGTGCTGACGCGCAGATTCGCTTCCGGCTTCACGCTCGGTCTGCTCGCGAAAGACGTCGGCATCGCCGCGGATCTGGCGGGCACGCTCGATACGCGCACTCCGCTGCTCGATCTGGTCCGGCGGTTGTGGGACGAGGGCCGCGACGAAATCGGCGCCGACCGCGACAACTCCGCGATCGTGCAGCGCTGGGAGCGCCTCAACGACATCGTGGTCGAGCCGCAGCCGCCGAGGGGTGACGCGGCGAAAACCTGAGCAACGGCCGACTCGCCCGCGATCCCGGCGACGAAGACCCCGACAAGAAGAACCGATAAGACGAGAGAGGGAGCGTGGCGACCGAAGCAATAGATTCCTCACCGACGGACCGCAAGACCGATACCCGCAAGCTCGGCCGCGTCGTGTTCGGCACGTCTGCCGGCACGATCTTCGAGGCCTACGACTTCATCCTGTTCGGCTCGCTCGCGCCGCTGATCTCGCGGCAGTTCTTCGCCGGCGTCAACGAGACGGCGGCCTTCATCTTCGCGCTGCTGACGTTCGCGGCCGGCTTCGCCGTCCGCCCGCTCGGCGCGCTGCTGTTCGGCCGCATGGGCGACCGGACCGGGCGCAAGAAAGCCTTCGTGATCACGATCACGATGATGGGGCTCGCGACTTTCGGCATCGGACTGCTGCCCACGTACGAGACGGCGGGCATACTCGCGCCGATCCTGCTGATCGCGCTGCGCATCGTGCAGGGCCTCGCCTACGGCGGCGAATACGGCGGCGCCGTCGTCTACACGGCCGAGCACTCGCCGCAGCGGCAGCGCGGCCTCTATGTCGGCTGGATCCAGACGGCGGCCGGCTTCGCGCTGTTCATGTCCTTCCTCGTCATTTTCATGACCCGCAGCACGCTCGGCGAGGAGACGTTCGAGGCCTGGGGCTGGCGCGTGCCGTTTCTGATCTCGATCGGCCTGCTCGTCATCTCGCTGTGGATCCGGCTGACGCTCGAGGAGTCGCCGATGTTCCGCAGGATGATCGAGGAGGGCCGCAACTCGAAAGCGCCCCTGAAGGAGGCGTTCCTCGAATGGCGCCACCTGAAGCTCGTGCTGATGGTGCTGTTCGGGCTGATGTCCGTGCAGGGCGTGCTGTTCTACACGGCGCACTTCTACTCGCAGTTCTTTCTGACGCAGATCCTGAAGGTAGACGGCGCCACCGTGACCTTCGTCATGATGATCGTGACCGCGGTCAGCTGCCTGCTCTACGTGCTGTTCAGCTGGCTGTCGGACAAGATCGGGCGAAAGAAGATCATCCTGACCGGCACTCTGCTGTCGGTGTTCACGACTTTCGGCCTGTTCCATGCGCTGACGGCGGCGGTGAACCCGGCCATCACCGAGGCGCAGCAGGCGTCCCCGGTGACCGTCGTCGCGGACCCGAGCGAGTGCTCGCTGCAGTTCGACCCGGTCGGCCAGGCCGCCTTCGTATCCTCCTGCGATATCGCCAAGAGCACGCTGGCGCGCCTCGGCATCAGCTATCGCAACGCGCAGGCACCGGCCGGCGCGGAGGCGCTCGTCAGAGTCGGCGACCGGGGAATCCGGAGCGTGGACGGCCGCGGCCTGGACGACGCGGCACTGGCCGATGCGCGGGCGGACTTCTCGCGGCGCCTCGGCGCCGCGCTGCGCGACGCCGGCTATCCGGCCGAAGCGGATCCTGAGACGATCAATCTGCCGCTCGTGACGGTCCTGATACTGCTGATGGTCACGTTCTCCACGATGGTGTTCGCGCCGATGGCCGCAATGGCGATCGAGGTGTTCCCGACGCGGATACGGTATTCGGCGCTGTCACTGCCCTACCACATCGGCTCGGGCTGGTTCGGCGGCTTCCTGCCGGCCATCGCTTTCGCCATGGTCGCCGCGACCGGCGACATCTATTTCGGGCTGTGGTATCCGGTCGTCATCGCGGCGATCGGTGCGCTGGTGCTGGCGCTGCTGCTGCCGGAGACGAAGGACCGGGACATCACTCGGATTTAGCCCGCTCCACGGCCGCCATCGACGTCTTCCGCAGGAAGGGCGTCAGCAGCGGCACCAGCCTGTCCGCGGCGCTGTACTGCACGGCGTGCCCGGCGTCGGGCACGACCGCCTGTCCGGCATCCGGCGTCAGCCGTTCGAGCCGGTCGAGCCAACGCTGCGGCGCCACGCGGTCGTTGCCGCCCCTGACCAGCAGCACCGGCTTCGCGACGCGCGGCAGCCGCTCCTCGATCCGGTGCGACTGCATCGCGCGGAACTCGGCGAGCAGGCGCGGTGCCATCCGCAGATAATCCCTTGCGATCAGGCCGATCATCGACGCTCGCTCGTCGCCGCTCCCGGCCAGCAGCCGAGGCGCCGCCCGCAGGATGCTGCGCGCCTGCGCGTCGAGCGTGGGTCCGATCAGCACGAGCCGGTCCGCGGCGGCGGGGTAACGAACCGCGAGCTCGACGACGACCTGACAGCCCATCGAGTGGCCGACGAGACTCGTCGCGGGCAGCCCGGCAGCCTCGAGCCACTCGTGCAGGCCGTCGGCGAGCTCGACGATACCGAGCGCGCGGGGCGGCGCGGCGCTGCGGCCGTGCCCCGGCAGGTCCGGCGCGTAAACGTCGAACTCCGGCTCCAGGCGCTCGATCATCGGCACGAAATAGCTGCTCGAGATGCCGAAGCCGTGCACGAGCACGACGGGCGGGTGAAACCGTGGCCCCGCCCTTTTGCCGATCCGCGCGCGCCACAGTCGTCCCCCGACCCGGATCTGCGCCCGATCCGGCTGAC
>JAFGNC010000490.1 GCA_016927175.1 Gammaproteobacteria bacterium
CGCTCGCCGCGGATCCACACTTCCCGCCCGTCCCGCAGCCGCTCGAGATACTCGGCTCCGCCGCGTGCCCCCATGCGTCCGAACTCCATGCAGATGCCTGCCGTGCAGGTAATATACAAGCCGCATGAAGAAAATCCGCATCGCGCTGATCGCCGTTGCCGCCGTGCTGCTCGCGCTGCCGCCGGTCTTCGGATTCCTGACCGAATCGCAGGTGCGCGAGCGGGTGGATTCGCTGAACGCGAACGGCACGCTGGCGGTCACGATCGAGTCTTTCGATCGCGGCTGGTTCACGAGCACCGCGCTGCTCACCGTCGCGCCGCCCGCGAGCCGCGTGCCGGCCGGCGCGCCGGACCCGGTCGCGCTGCTGTTCGACCGCCCGCTCGACGTGCGCGTCGATTTCAGCCACGGGCCGGTTTCGCTGCGCGACGGCTTCTTCGTCGGCACGTCGGAATTCGTCGCGCGCCCGGCTGAAGACGCGCCAGCCGCGCGGGCCGGCGACGCCGTCGCGGCGCAGAGCCCCTACCGCTTCGAGTTCCACGGCCAGGCGACGTTCTCCGGAGAGCTTCATTTCCTCGCGATCCTGCCGCCGCTCGACCGCGCCGGCGAAGCCGGCTCCGTCAGCTTCTCCGGCGGCCGCATGTCCGGCACCGTCGCCGAGCGAAGCATCAAGGCGAGCGGCGCGGCCGAGACGCTGCAGATCGTCAGCGGCCCGGGCACGCTGTCCGTTCAGGGCATATCGGTGACGGCGGACAACGAGATCGTGTCGCGCTACGTCGTGCCCGGCGTCTTCCGGATCGCGCTCGAGCGGGCCTCCGTCGATTTCGCTCAGGCCGCGCTGCCGGGGCAGCGTACGTCCGCATTCGACGCGGCCGGCGTCGCCTTTCGCACCGACGTCCGGCTGGACGAGCAGCGCAACCTGCTGGACAGCACCGCGCGCCTCAACCTCGACAGCGCGCGTTTCGGCCCCGACACGCAGATCACGACCGGCCGCCTGGAAATGACGGCGACGCGCGTCGACGCGGCGGCGCTCGAGGCCGCGAGCCGCCGGCTGGAGCAGAGCAGCCTCGAGCAGCCGACGTTCGACGAGATGGCGCCGCTGATCGAGCGCCTGCTCGAAGCGGGACCCGCCGTGACCGTGAATCCGCTGCGCTTCGACGTCAACGGCGCGCCCTTCGAGGCGACGCTGCACGTGGCGGCCTCACCCGCCGCGCTGCCGGACGCGGGACCGGCGGATCTGCGGCGAGGCGACCTGTGGCGCATGCTCCTCAGCGGCCGCGCGCAGATCACGGCCGAGAAGCGGCTCGTGGAGCGCATCGCCGCGGCGGCGGTCAAGGCCCAGCTCGCGTCGCAGTACGAGGAAGGCTCGGCGGTGCCCTTCGAGGCGCTCGACACGATGGCCGAGGCGCAGGCCGGCCTCGTGCTCGCGATGCTGGGCGCACAGGGCATCGTCGAGGATCGGGGGACGGTTTATCACACGGAGCTGCGCTTCGAGAACGGCGCGCTGACGGTCAACGGCCGGCAGCTGCCGCTCGATCTGCTGTAGCGGCCGGATACGGCCCCGTCGTCGCTCGAGCCGCGGGTGGCGGGCGATTACGGCTCGTCGCCGCTCGTTCTGCTGGTGCCGGCGCCCGTTGTCGCTCGTTCTGCTGGTGCCGGCCGGATACGGCTCGCTCGATCTGCTATAGCCGATCCAAGCTCGCCCTCAGCGCCGCTCGTCGTCGATTCTCAGCGCCGCTCGTCGTCCGCTTCGGCTTCCGCCTCCGCGTCACCATCGGGCTCGTCATCGCGTGCCTCGATCTCGCTCGGGTCGACCTGCTCGACCTCGAAGCCGCCGGCGCCGTCTTCGCCGCGTTCCTGCGGATCCCGCAGCTCCACCAGCTCGAGCTCCGTGATCGGATGGAACAGACCGAGAGAGCACGTGAAGCCGCGCGTGAAGCCGAAGCCCCGGTTCTCGAGGACCGTGATCGTGTCGACGTCGCAGAGCCGCGTGCTGGTCGGGCTGTACATGAAGCGCTCCTCGCGCTCCAGCCCCGGGCACTCGCGCGACAGGTGATTCAGGAAAATCGCTCCGCCGCGCATGTGGAAGATGATCGTGCGGTCGTCGATGACCTCGGTTCGGTCGAGCCGCGGCAGCGTGATGCAGCGCTCGGGCGCCCTGTCGATCGAGGCGTCGCCGTCGTCCTGTGCCGCTGCCGACTGGAGCCCGGCAGCGAGGGCGACACAGGCCAGTGGCAGAAATCGTTGCGGACGGTGCATTCTTCCTCCTGGCCTCATGGCTGCCTCCAGCCGGTTATATCGTAGCGCACCGATTAGACCAAGCTGCGGCGGGTTCGATCCCGCCGGCCTCCCGGACGGGTATGATTTCGCGCGTGACCGATCCCCGCCGCGACACCCGCCCAGACGCCGCCGTGCTCGCGGCTTTCGGACTTGCCGCCGAACCGCTGCGCCCGGCGGCGGCGGGCCTGATCAACCGCACGTGGCACGCGGTGTCCCTGGCGGGCGAGCGGCTGATCCTGCAGTGCGTCAACCCGATCTTTCCGCCCGCGGTCAACGAGGACATCGACGCCGTCACGCGGCACCTTGCGGCCAGGGGCCTGCCGACGACGCGGATCGTGCCGGCGGCCGACGGCCGGCTCTGGGTCGAGCACGGCGGCGCCGTGTGGCGCGTGCTGACGGCGATGCCGGGCGAGACGCGCGACGCGCTGAGAGGCACGCGCGACGCCGCCGAGGCCGGCCGCGTGCTGGCCGAGTTCCACGCCGCCGCGGCCGACTTCGACCGCGCGTTCGGCAACGCCCGGCTGGGCGTGCACGACACCGCCGCCCACGTCGCAAGGCTCCGGCGCGCGCTGGCGGAGCACTCCGGGCACCGCGATTTCGCCGCGGTCGCGCGGATCGCCGACGAGGTGCTCGAGCGCGCGGCGCGGCTGCCGGAGCTGCCGCCGGCGCCCGACCGCGTCGTGCACGGCGACCCGAAGGTTTCGAACATCATGTTCGATCCCGACACGGACGAGGCGCTGTGCCTGATCGATCTCGACACGCTGGCGCGGATGCCGGTCGCGCTCGAGCTCGGCGACGCGATGCGCTCGTGGTGCAACCCGCAGCTCGAGGACACGCCGACCGCGAGCCTGTCGCTGCCGATGTTCGCGGCCGCCGTCGCGGGTTATGCGCGGGCCGCCCCGGGGCTGCTGACGGAGGCCGAGTGGTCCGCGATTCCGGACGCGACGCTGACGATCACGGTCGAGCTCGCGGCGCGCTTCTGCTCGGATGCGCTGCTCGAGCGCTACTTTCGATGGGACGCGGAGCGCTACCCGAGCGCCGGCGCCCACAATCGGGCCCGCGCCCGCGGCCAGCTCGCGCAGGCGGCCTCGATCGACGCGCAGCTCGGCGTGATGCGCGATGCCGTCGCCGCGGCGTTTCGCGGCTGAACCGGCCTTCGTGACAGTGCTGTGACACAAGCGGCGCCCCGTTCTGCTATCCATTGCGGCGTCCCCTGACTTTCGACCGGAATCGAACCTTGCTCGAAAACCTCGGCATGATCGGCGTCTCGTGGCGCCAGGGCGGCACGGAGTCGCTCGCGAGCTTCACGCTGAGCGACGATGCCGCCGCCGAGCGGCTCGCCGCGTTCAGACGCGAGCTCGATCTGGGCGAGGTCGCCTACCTCGCCACCTGCAATCGCGTGGAGCTGATCTTCACGCGGACCGACGTGACGCCGGGGCGCGACCTGCGCCGCCAGGCGTTCGCGCTGCTGACCGGCCGCCCGCCGGCGCCGGGCGAGGCGGAACGGCGGCTTCGGGCCTGGCAGGGCGAAGGCGCGGCCGAGCACCTGTTCCTGATCGCCGCGGGCCTCGACTCCGCCTGCGTCGGCGAGACGGAGATCGTGGCGCAGGTCCGCGGCAGCTACGAGCGGGCCGTCGAGCTCGGGCTCGCCGGCCCCGCGCTCGACCTCGTCTTCGGCGAGGCGCTGCGCATCGCGGCACGCGTGCGCGGCGAAACCGGCATCGGCGAAGGCCGCGTGTCGCTCGCCGAGATCGCCGTCGATCTGGTGCGCGAGCGCATCCGGAAGACGCCCGGCGCCGTCGCGCTGCTCGGCGTGTCGCCGATGACCGAGCGGGCCGCGCTCGCGCTCGCCCCGTCGCGCATCCCGCTGTACGTCGTCAATCGCACGGCCGCGAAGGCCGAGGCGTTCGCCGCGCGGTACGGTATCGAGCACCTGTCGCTCGAAGCGTTCCGGGCGGCGCCGCCGGCGGTCGAAGCGATCCTGAGCGCGACCGGCTCGCAGCAGCCGGTCCTGACGGCGGCCGACCTCGAGCGGCTCGCCGCCGCGACGGGCTCGGGCCGCCCGCCGCTGATCGTCGACATGGCGATACCGCCGGACGCGGACCCCGCGGAGTGCGAGCGTGCCGGCGTGCCGCGGGTCGGCATGGACGACATCACCCGCCGGGCGGAGCAGAACCGTGCCGCGAGGCTCGTGCAGGCGGCGCAGGCGCGGGAGCAGGTGGACCTGGCGCTGGCCGAGCTTCGCGACCGCTTCGCCCAGCGCTACTACGGCCCTCTGTTCGGCACGCTGCAGCGGCGGTACCGGGTCACGGCTCAGGAAGGCGTCAAGCGGCTGCTGAAGAAGGAGCTGAAGGGGCTCGGCGAAGAGGAGCGCGCCGCGATCGAGGCTTGGACGGAAGCGCTGGCGCGGCGGTTCGCGCACATCCCGTGCGTCGGGCTGCGCGGGCTGCTGTACGGAGGGCCGGAGGGCTCCGTCGAGGCGTTCCTGAGCGGGCTCGACCCGGAGTTCGCCGGGGAGCTGCGCGAAGCGCTGAACCGCGGCAAGGTCGCGGCGGACGGGCGCGGCGCAGCGCGAGCGGGCGGCGAAGCGACCCGAGCGGCTGGCGCAGCGACCCGAGCTGACGGCGAAGCGAGCCGCGCGGACGGCGAAGGGACCCGAGCTGACGGCGAAGCGGCCCGAGCGGGCGGCGAAGCGACCCCAGCGGGCGGCGAAGGGACCCGAGCGAATGGTGAGGCGGTCCCGGACACAGCGGCGACGGCGCCGGCGCCGAAACGTCGCAGGGCCGGCGCGGAGTCGCGGTCTTGAAGCTGATCCTCGGCACGCGCGGCTCCGCGCTCGCGCTGACGCAGTCCGGCACCGTCGCCGACGCGCTGCGCGCGGCCGGGTTCGACGTCGAGCTCTCGATCATCCGCACCGAGGGCGACCGTTCGCAGGCGCCGTCTTTCGGCTCGATCGGCGCGCAGGGCGTCTTCGTCCGGGAGATCGAGCAGGCGTTGCTGCGCGGCGACATCGATCTCGCCGTGCATTCGTTCAAGGACCTGCCGACCGAATCGCCGGCGGGGCTGACCATCGCCGCGATTCCGCAGCGGGTAGACGCCGCCGACGTGCTGATCCTGCGCGGGCCCGC
>JAFGNC010000491.1 GCA_016927175.1 Gammaproteobacteria bacterium
GGCGCCGTCAGCTCGCCGGGGTACATGTCGTAGACGACCGTCGGCGGGCGGTCCGGCGGCAGCTCCTCCTCCGGACGCGTGTTCGGCCAGCCCATCTCGGCCCAGCCGGGATCCCAGTTCGTGTACATGATGAAGTACGAGTGCAGCTTCGAGATCTTCCAGACGCCGTCCACCTTGCGGTACTCGTTCTCGTAGATGCAGTCGCCGAAGACGCTGATGCCGCCCTCGTTGCCGCCGAACACGAGCGCCCGCCAGCGGCCCTTCGCCGTGCGTCCGTCCGGCGCCACCGTGACGACGCCCTGCATCTGCGTGTGATCGTAGAGCCGGCCGTGCTCCGGGTCGCCGAGCCACTCGAGGTACTCGAGCACGCGCTCGCGGCCGGCGAACACGCCGCGGCCGCCGATCTCGAGCGTGCCGTCCTCGGTGAAGAGGTCGGCGATCTCCCGCCACAGATTCTTGTCGACGAAATAGCCGTAGGTGCGCTGCAGGATCTCGATCTCGCGCTCGTCCTCGAGCCGCTCGACGTCGCGCGCGAGCGCGGCGGCGCGGGCGTCGAGCGTGTCGGGCTGCGGCGCGCCCTGCGCCAGGCCCGCGGGGGCGGCTTCCGCGGTGTCTGCGTTTGTGCTGCCGGGGTTCGCGCCGTCTGCGTTCGTGCCGTCTGCGTTCGTGCCGTCTGCGTCCGTGCTGGCGGCGTCAGCGTTGGCGGGGTCAGCGTTGGCGGCGTCAGCGTTGGCGGCACTCGCCGTGCCAGCGTCGCCCGGGCTCGTGACAGCGCCGGTGACCGGGTTCGGGAAGTGATACGGCAATGTCGACACTGCGGGCCAGGGCTCGTCCTCGATCGTCGACGGCCGATCGGGCGGCGGCAGCTCGGCCGGCTCCTGGCTTGCGGCTTCGCTCGCGGCGAGACCGCCGTCGAACGGCACCGTGAAGCGCTCGATCCAGCGGATCCGGCTGATCTTCCACCTGCCGTCTTCCTTGCGGTACTCGTTCTCGTACGGGCCGTCCTGCCAGGTCGCATAGCTCTCGTAGCGGCCGAGCAGCCCGAGCGCCCGCCACCGCGCCTTCGCCGTCAGGCCGTCCGGCGCGACGTCGATGACCGGCTGCAGCTGCACGTGCTCGTTCAGCACGCCGGGCTCGAGGCCGCTGCGGCCTCCGCCGAGCGCGTACAGAAATTCCCGGATGCTGTCCTTGCCGACATAGACGCCGCTCGCGCCGTACTCGGCGATCGCGCCGTCGGCGAAGAGATCGATCAGGTTGTCCCAGTCCGCCTCGTCGAGGTAATAGCCGTATGTGCGCTGGAGCTTCTCGATGGCGGCGATGTCGCGCAGCGCCGCGACACGCTGCTCGAGCGCCTCGATCTCGGCATCGAGCGCGGCGCTGTCGGCGACGCCGCCGGTGGCCGGATTTTCGGCCGCGTCGGCTGCCGCGGCGCCTCGACCCGTCACCGGCGCGCCGGCTCCCGGGGAAGCGCCGCCCGCGGCGCCGTCGTCGGCGCAGCCGGCGCCGAGCAGCGCCCACACCGCGACGGGGGCGATTCGGTTCAGGACGGTTTGAAACGTGCGCATGGCTCCCCTTACTGGATGGCGCCTCGAAGCGGCGGTGCGGCCTCGGCTCTGACGAGGCGGAGCCGAGTCCGGAGATTATTCAATGAACGCAACAGGCGGCAACCCCGCGGACCGAGCCCGAGCGTGCGCCCGCGAGGCGACGCGGCGGGCGTCACCGCCCCGGCCCGAACTGCTCCGCCAGAAACTCCACGAAGACACGCACCTTCGGCGCGAGATTCGCACGGGTCGGAAACACGGCGGCTAGCGTGACCGGCGGCGGGTCGTAGTTCTCCAGCAGCCTGATCAGACGGCCGTCCTCGAGCTCGTCGCGGATGAACAGCTCGGGCATGCGCAGCACACCATGCCCCTGCAGCGCCGTACGCTTCAGCATGGCGTCGTCGCCGCAGCGGAAACGGCTCCTGATGCGCACGGCTGCAGGCTCCCCGCGCGGGCTCCGGTAATGCCACTCTGTCGGCGTCCGGTCCAGGTCGAAACCGAGACATTCATGACGCTGCAGATCCGCGGGCGCCGCCGGTCTGCCGTGATGCGCGAGATAGGCGGGTGACGCCGCCGTCGCGATGCGAATCTCCGCGAGCCGCCGCGCGACCAGCGAGCTTGCGGCGAGCGTCGTGATGCGGATCGCGATGTCGAAGCGCTCCCCGACGAGATCGGCGATGCGGTTGTCGAGGTGCAGATCCACCCGCACGTCGGGGTAATCGTGCAGGAAATCGCAGATCCGGCTCGACAGGAATTCCGTGCCGAACAGCGGCGGCGCCGTCACGCGCAGCAGGCCGCGCGGTCTGCCGGCGAGCTCGAGCACCTCGGCCTCCGCCGCCTCGAGGTCGCTCAGGGCCCCGCTCGCGCGCCGATACAGCGCTTCGCCCGCCTCGGTCAGCGTCAACCGCCGGGTCGTGCGGTTCAGCAGACGCACGCCCATCCGTGTCTCGAGCCTGCCGACGTACTTGCTGACGGCGGCTTTCGAAAGCTTCAGGTCATCGGCCGCGGCCGTGAAGCTGCCGCGGTCGATGATGCGGACGAAAACGGCGATGTCGGACAGGTGCTCCATATCCGGTCCATTGTTTTTCTGTGTGAACAATCATATTCCGTTTTCCACATTTATGCTGCGGCTGTGGACACCTAAGCTACCCTCCGTCGCCGCGTCACCAGCAGGACGACGCGGGCAGACGAGACATGACAGAGACGAGACATGACAGGCATACCCGACATCGAACGAAAGGAGACGACCATGGCTTACGATGTGAAACTCGCCGAAGCCTTCTTCCGCGCCCGGACGACATTCACGACCGGTGTCCACGAGCTCGAGCGGCTGCTCGACGGCGATGGCGACCCCGCGCAGGGTCCAGGGGAGTCTCGCGGGGGTTATCAGATCGTTGACGTGCGCTACCCGCGCGATTTCGCGAACGGCCACGTGCCGGGCGCCATCAATCTGCCCAAGGGGAAATGGCAGAATCCGAGGGACCTGCGCAAGGACGCGACGCTGTACGTCTACTGCTATACCCCGACCTGTCACCTGGCCGCCGAAGCCGCCGCGGAGCTGACGGCGCAGGGCTACAAAGTGGTCGAGGTCGAAGGCGGCTGGGAACGCTGGGTGCAGGACGGCTTCGCCATCGAAGCGAAAGCAGCGTAACGTCGCAGCCCGAGCGGCTGAACGCCGCAGAAGGCACCCGCATCGAAGGCGCCGGCATCGGCGCCATCGGCATCGACGTCAGGGGCCTCGCCGCCCGAGGGCGAGGCCCTCTTCGGCGCCCGCCACGGATCGGCGGCGGCGCGCGATTTCCCGCTGCGTGCGGAGCGCGGTTAGAATCGTTCGATTACTGCGGTGCCCGCCACGGCGCCCATAGAACGACAACGCGATTCGCCTCGAGGCCGTTCATGCCGCTCTTCCGATGCCGTCTCATCGTGCCGCTCTGGCTCCCGCTCGCATTGCTTGGCGCCTGCAGCGCAGACGACCCTTCACGTGCTCCCGGCGCGTCGGCGGCAGCCGCCCGACCGGCGGGCGAGACGGAATCCGCGGCCGTAGAGCCCGGTAACGTCACGCGCGAGCGCCTGCTCGCCGCGGACAGCGAGCCGGAAAACTGGATGACCGAGGGCCGCGACTTCGGCAAGAGCCATTACTCGCCTCTCGATCAGGTCAGCGTCGACACCATCGGCAGGCTAGGCTTCGCCTGGGATTACCACGTCGGCACGCAGCGCGGCCTCGAAGCGACGCCGATCGTCGTCGACGGCGTCATGTACACGTCCGGCACGACCGGGCGCGTCTACGCGCTCGACGCCGCTACGGGCGAGGAGATCTGGAAGTTCGATCCCCAAAGCGACGGCCAGGTCAACCGGTACACGTGCTGCGACGAGGTCAACCGCGGCGTCGCGGTATGGGAAGGCATGGTGTACGTCGCGTCGCTCGACGGCCGCCTGTTCGGCCTCGACGCCGCCACCGGCGACGTCGAGTGGGAAGTCGACACGATCATCTACAAGGACCGCGCTTACACGTCGAGCGGCGCGCCCGAGGTCGCGGGCAACGTCGTCGTGATCGGCAACGCCGGAGCGGATTACGACGCGCGCGGGTACGTATCGGCCTACGACCTCGAGACCGGCGAGCTCGCGTGGCGCTTTTTCATCGTCCCTGGCGATCCCGCGAACGGCTACGAGCATCCCGAGATGGAGATGGCCGCCGAGACGTGGGACCCCGAGAGCCGCTGGGACGTCGGCGGCGGCGGCACGGCGTGGAA
>JAFGNC010000492.1 GCA_016927175.1 Gammaproteobacteria bacterium
CGGTGAGGCCCGCACGCCGGAAAGTCACCGTGTCGAGCTGAATCGTGCCGCGCATCTCGCCTGACGCGCCGACGCCGGCGATCTTCCACGTTTCGGTGTAGCGGCCGTCGAGGTCGGCGAACTCGGCCCGTCCGCCGACGACGCGCGCCGACTCCGATTCGGCGCCGGCGGCGACCACGTCCATCTCGCCGCTCCAGCTCTCGCCGCGGCGCCAACCGCCCGATGCCAGCGCACGGTCCACGGCGCGCCGCGATTCGCCGCGCGCGGCGAGCGCGAGCGTGCCGCGGCCAGGCAGCGCGAGGAGCCAGGTCGTCGCGCCCTCGCCTTCCGCTTCCGTCCAGTGGCGCGCAGCCACGCCGACCACGCTGCCCGAGCGGTCGCGGACCTTGAACTGCTCGACCAGCAGCGGCTGCTCCGCGAGCGCGTCCGGCAGCCGCGAACCGTCGGGATACGGCGTGCCGCGCAGGCCGGTGTCCGCTCCGCCATGGCTCGAGATGCGGTCCGCCGGCAGCCTGATCAGGAACTGCTCGCTGCGGCCGCCGTTCGCGACGACGGAGGTGTGCGACGGCAGCCTTTCAAGTGCCACCCACGGATAAAAACGCGCGCCGGCGGCAGTCGCGGCGAAGCCGACCAGTACGCTGACCAGGAACAGGATTTTCACGCTCTTTTCACGGTTGCTCGGGCGACAGGCGGCGAGTATCGGCCGTGAGCCGATGCGCCGCGGTTAAAGGAATCACAAAACACGGCGCTTCCACCGCAACGAGCGAGCACCCGGCGCGGCCGCGGACGGCCGGGGATGCCGTCCCGCTCCCGCTCATGTCTCGGCGAAGTAACGCGCGAGATAGCGCGAGAAGGGCTCGGTGTCATCGGCCTCGAGCGCCTTCTGCTCCTCGAGCGAGCGCGCTGCGAGCTCTTGAAGCTCCGCCGCGCGCGCCGGCGCGAGCGTCAGCGCCGAAAAATATTCATGGTGACTGCGCGCTACACCGAGCATGTAATGGAAAAAGCTCTGCTTGTCCGACCTCAGCTCGTTCAGGAGCCGGGCCGACGGCGTCGCCTCCGCATCCTCGACGGCCTCCCGCTGGGCGTCGACGGCCGCGGCGTAGTCGTTTCCGTCCGTATCGAGCAGCTCGGCAACGGCCCTGACCTGCTCGAGCAGCTCGAGGCCCCAACGACGCAGCGGCACCGCCTGCCCCGCGCGCGGCAACTCGAGGCGCGGCAGGCGCCCTTCGCGCGCCACCGACAGGTCCCGCCGATCGATCTCGCGCTGCTCCTCCGGCGAGATCGGCGGGCTGTCGGCCAGCAGACAATAGATCAGCAGCGCTTCGAGGAAGCGCAGCTGATTCTGGTTCACGCCGACCGGGTCCGCCGGGTTCAGATCGAGAGTACGGATCTCGACGTATTCCACGCCGTGCCTGCGGAGATTGACGGTCGGGCGCTCGTCGTAGCGCTTGCTCGGCTTCGGCCGGATCGGACTGTAATACTCGTTCTCGATCTGGAGGATGTTGGCATTCAGCTGACGGTACTCCCCGTCGACTTCGACCCCGATGCCGGTGTACCGCGGCTCCGGCGTGGACACGGCCGCCGCGAGCCCCGCGATGTAGTCCGCGGGAGAGTTCAGCGAAATGTTGAGCCGAGCCTGGGTCTTGTTGCGGTAGCCGATGTCGCTCATGCGCAGCGACGTCGCGAACGGCGCGTGCCAGGTGTTCCGATCGAGCTCGGTGAGCAGCTCGTGACCTTCGGGCCGAAAGGACTTGCAGAGCGCGGGTGACGCACCGAACAAGTACAGGACCAGCCAACCGTAGCGCCGATAGTTGCGCGCGAGGTCCAGAAAGCGCTCTGAGCGGAAGTCGTGCAGCGGCTTGCGGCTGCGCGTCTCTTCCCAATGCGCCTGCCAGAACGCCTCGGGCAGCGAAAGGTTGAAGTGAACGCCGGCGATGGCCTGCATCGCGCGCCCGTAGCGGTGACCGAGCCCGCGGCGGTAAACCGTCTTCATCATGCCGACGTTCGAGGAGCCGTACTCGGCGATCGGGATCTCGGCGTTGGCATCGACCACGCAGGGCATGCTGCCCGGCCACAGCAGCTCGCCGCCGTCGAGCCGGCCGTGCACGAACACGTGCAGGTCGCACAGGAACTGCAGCGCCTGCCAGTTCGTCGACCTGGGCGGTGTCACGAACTCGACGAGCGCTTCGGAGTAGTCCGTCGTCAGATACGGATGGGTCAACGCGGAGCCGATCGCAGGCGGGTGAGGGCGTGCCGACACGCGGCCGCTGGCGTCGACCCGCAGGCTCTCCTTTTCGAGGCCTCTCAAGCCGCCGCGGATCAGCCTGCCGTTGCCGGACTTCGTCAACCAGTCGAGCCGCGCCCTGAACAAATGATCCCTTCCCTTCGGCGCCCGACCAGGCGGCCGCCCGTGCTGCTGGCCCGACATTATAGGTCGGCGAGTTGCCGCGCGAACGCATTCACGCTACGTTCGTCGCACGACCGCCGGATTTGGCCGACGATGACCGGAACGAGGCACATGAACTGGCTGATCGGGGGCGCGCTCGCGTTCGCGGCGGCTGCCGCTTCATCGGCGGACGCGTTCCGCTGCGGGAACAGGCTGATTACGCGCGGCGATCACGCCGCCCGGGTCTTGCGCTACTGCGGCGAGCCCGACGCGATCGAGTCACGCGTCGCCGTGCGCGGAGTGTTCGCTGCCGGAGCGCTGTTTCTCCCCGGGTTCTACGAGGAGATCGAAATCGAGGAGTGGACGTACAACCTCGGGCCGCACAAGCTGATGCGGTCGGTGTACCTGGAGAACGGGAAAGTCCGCGGCGTGGATACGCTCGGATACGGCTATCACGATTGATGCGATGAGCTCAGGCCCTTCCAGGGCCGTATATCGGGACCTCTTCCATTTCGTAGCCGATGACGTCGCGCGTCTCGGGGTCGACGATCGGCTTGCCTCGCCGGAAACAGCCCGTCTGCCGCGCGGCGCGGTCGAATTCTTCCTGCGTGGCGACTTCCTCCAGGCTGATCCTGCCGAGCTGATCGCGTACCAGGCGCTTCGCGCCCTGCGCCGATGGTCCGGCATGCCGGGGCTCGCCGCCGTCGGCCAGCACGAGCGCGATGACTTCTCCGTCGGTGCTCACTGACGTTCTCCGGACAGTCGATGCAGCGGCTTGCTAAGCAAGCGGCGTGCCATCGCCGCAGCCGGCATTTTGTAAACAACGGGTTATGACGAACTGTGACGTACATCGACTTGACGCGCTCCGTCAGTTTCTGCCTACGAGCGGCGGGAACGGGCGCGTTTTGCGGCGTAGCCTGTCGCGCGCGGCTGCGACTTCGGCTACCTTTCGCGCACCTACCCGAAAGAGCTCCACGATGGCCCGATTCAAGCGCCGCATCGGCGATTCCGCCAACGGACCCACCACGTACATTTCGCCGGCGAGCCGCATCGTCGGAACCATCACCGGCAAGGGCCCCTATGTCTTTTGCGGCACGGTCGAGGGGGACTGCGACATCGACGGACCGGTCACGCTGGCCGACGGCGGCCGCTGGACCGGCACGATAAGAGCGTCCAGCGTGGTCGTGTCGGGTTACGTCGACGGCGACGTCGTCGCGACCGAGCGCATCGAGATCTCGGGCACGGCGCGGGTCAGCGGCAGCCTTTCGGGCCACTCGATCGCAGTCGCGGAGGGCGCGGTCATCGAAGGCGAGATCAAAGTGTCGAGCGGCGCCCCGCCGTCGACGTTCGCTGAGAAGCGGCAGAGCTGAGCGCCTCGGCGTCCGCGGCCGCCCGCTCGAGCTCGCCGATGACACAGCGATCGAGCCAGCTCTCGAGTCGCAGGTCCTCGAGGAAGCCGCAGTGCCCGCCCCGCGGCGCCAGCGTGATATGCAGCGCGTCGCTGCGGGCCACGGCGTCGAGATCCGCGATCGGGATCACCGGATCGTCGCGAGCGGCGATCAGCCACGTCGGTACCGTCAGCCCCGCGAGAACGTCGCCGGTGACCGCATACCCGTCGAGGTAGCTGTCGAGATCGGGGTATTCGGTGTAGCGCTGGACGAAGAAGGCCGTCGTCTCGGTCAGCGTACGAAAGCGCCTGAGGTCGCCGAAGTCGTACACGCCGGGGAAGGCGGCCGCCTTGGCCAGCAGTGAGCGGCGCCAGCGGCGAAGAAAGTATTCCCGATAGATCCAGAAGCCTCGCTCGAGCGCCTCCATCGTCGAGTGCGGCTTGAGGACGGGGCATATCGCGACTGCCTTCGTCAGGTTCAGGCCGAGCGCGGGCGCCTTCGCCGCCACCCGCAGCGCGAAGTTGCCGCCGAGAGAGTAGCCGACGACGAACGTCGCGGCGCGGGCGCGCCGTTCGGCGATCGCGGCCGCCGCGTTCGCGACCTCGTCGAGCCTGCAGGAGTGAAACAGCTCGCGGTTCAGCGAATGGGTCCCGCCGTGATCTCTGAAATTGAGGCGGAATACCTCGAAACCGGCCTCGAAGGCCCGTCCCGCCATCGAGATCATGTAATGGGATTCGACGGAGCCTTCCCAGCCGTGAAGCAGCACGATGAGTCCGCGCGGCGCGCGGTTCGGCACGCTCAGATAGCCCAGCAGGCGCGCGCCGTCGCCGCAGTCGAGGACGAGCGGCTCCGCGGCCCGCAGCATGGCCGTGGCGCGGCCGCGGATCGTTCTCGCTCTGAGGCCGGAGCTCGCCAATATCGACTGCACGTGCGGATGGCGCAACGGCATCGGCGGGTCGAAGCGGAATCGGGCTGTGTCGAGGGCATGGCTCATAGTAGACTTCGGTCAGGCTGATGCCGTGCCGGCAGCGGCCGGGGCGCGGACCTCGACGATACGAGCGCGCCAGCGGTTCGTCGTTCAGTGTCGTTCGTCCCGGGGGCGAGCGCCGCGCGGCGTGCCGTTACGGCACCTCTCTGGCGAGAGTAACTAATAACAACTATAACAATCTTCTCTCTATTCGGACTCGGGCTGATTCGGGGATGCGCAATCTGGCGCGCAGAACATGGCTGACCGTCGCGGCCTTGATGGGGGCGCTTGCTGCCTGCATCGCGACGTTGCTGTGGCTCGAGAGCGTCGGGCGCATCAGCGCCGACCTTTCGGCCTGGCTGTCTCTCGCCGCCGTGCTCGCGGCCGGCATCGCCGCGGTCGCGCTCGTGCGGCACGCCGCGGCACGCGCCGCGGCGCCGTTGCAGGAGCTCGCGACGGCGCTGAACCGCACCGCCGGCGGCGACTTCGAGACCGATCTCGCACTCCCCGACGAGCTCGAGCTGCAGAGCGCGTTCGACTCCGTAAGAAGCAGCCTGCGTTCGAGCGAGCTGTCCAGGGACCGGCTCGATCGGCTTCTGTCGAGCATGAGCGAGGGTATTCTGGTATCCGCGCCGGACGGCACGATCGAGCGGGCCAACGGCGCCGCGCACGAGATGCTGGGGTACGAGGCTCACGCGCTCGTGGGGCGGCCGATCAGCGAGATCCTGTCCCGCCCCGACGGCGAGGCGCTGAAAGCGACGCCTAGGATGGTTCCGCAGGAGACGTCGTTCCGCAAAGCCGACGGCTCGCACCTGAGCGTGTCGTACACCGTGTCGGAGATGCGCAGCGCGTCCGGCGAGCTCGAGTGCACCGTGTACGCCGTGCAGAACATCGAAGCGCGCAAGAAGGTCGAGCAGCGGATCAGGTACCTGGCCCGTG
Organism: Gammaproteobacteria bacterium; assembly: GCA_016927175.1. GTDB lineage: Bacteria > Pseudomonadota > Gammaproteobacteria > Steroidobacterales > Rariloculaceae > ZC4RG20. Next base: position 5,681 of record JAFGNC010000492.1, read on the forward strand.
TGGATCCCCTGACGAAGCTCGCGAACAGGATGCAGTTCCAGCACGTGCTGCAGCAGACGATCGCCAGAGCCAGGCGATCGCAGCAGTACGTCGCGCTTCTGTACCTCGACGTCGACCGATTCAAGGACATCAA
>JAFGNC010000493.1 GCA_016927175.1 Gammaproteobacteria bacterium
CAGCGCGCCGTCGAGCGACCAATCGAGCAGACGCAGCACGTCGAGCCGCTGCAGCGCACAGGCCCATTCGGCGTAGACGTCGAGCTTGCCGGCCGCATAAATGCCGCCGACGAGCGCGCCCATCGAAGAGCCGGAGATATAGCGGATGTCGTAGCCGTGCTCCTCGAGACAGCGGATCACGCCGATGTGCGCTAGCCCGCGCGCGCCGCCGGCGCCGAGGACGAGGGAGGTCGTTATCGTCGCCATCTCGAATCCCGCTCTTCAGGACGAACCGGAGTCTAAGGCAACGGGAAGGACGCGTGGTGGCACCAGTCTTGCATCCCGGGAGAGTCGATCTGACGCGGCTCGAGCCGCAAATCCGATGGAGGGTCAAGAATGGGTATTCTGGCGTGGATCGTGCTGGGTCTCATCGCGGGCGTCATCGCCAAGCTGGTCATGCCGGGCGAGGATCCGGGCGGCTTCTTCATCACGATCGTGATCGGAATCGTGGGCGCGCTGATCGGCGGGGCGATTGCATCTGCGCTCGGCTGGGGCGGCGTGGACGGCATCAACCTCGGCAGCATCGTCGTCGCCGTGCTCGGCGCGATCCTGCTGTTGTTCGGATACAGGATGCTGGTGCGGCGCCGCGCCTGAAGCGTCCCGGAGCGCGCGGCGCCCTGCTGCTCTCGATCGCGGCCGCCGGCGTCGGGATCTTTGCCCTTCGCCTCGCAAACCCGCTGCCGAGCCTCCGCGACCGCCCGTCCTCCAGCGCTTTCACCGACACGGCCGACACGCGCCTCGGCAGCGCGGTCGCGCCGCTCGTCGCAGCTCATCCCGGTCGCGCGGGGATCTATGCGCTCGCCGACGCGAGGGCCGCGTTCGCCGCGCGCGTGCTGCTCGCGGCGGCTGCGGAGCGTTCGCTCGACATCCAGTACTACATCTGGCGCAACGACAGGACCGGCACTCTGCTGTTCGAGGCTCTGCGGGCGGCGGCGGAGCGCGGCGTGCGGGTGCGGCTGCTCCTCGACGACAACAACACGGCGGGCATGGACGAGGTCCTGGCCGCGCTCGATCGGCACGCGAACATCGAGGTACGGCTGTTCAACCCCTTCACGATCCGGGGCCTGCGCCCGCTGAACTTCCTGACGGACTTCTCGCGCCTGAACCGGCGCATGCACAACAAATCCTTCACGGCGGACAACCAGGCGACGATCGTCGGCGGCCGCAACGTCGGGGACGAGTACTTCGACGCGGCGCCGGAAGGGGAGCTGGTTTTCAGCGATCTGGACGTGCTCGCGGTCGGACCGATCGTCGGCGACGTGTCCGCGGATTTCGACCGCTACTGGGGGAGCGGCTCCGCCTACCCCGCCGAGCGCATCCTGCCGCCGGTCGAGCCGGCGGCGCTCGATGCGCTCGAGGACCGAGCCTCGATCGTCGAGCGCGATCCGGCGGCCGCGCGTTACGTCGGCGCCGTGCGGACCCTGCCGTTCGTCGACGAGCTTCTCGAATCGCGGCTCGACCTGGAGTGGGCGCCGACGCGCATGATCAGCGACGATCCGGCGAAGGCGCTCGGCCGCGCCGAGCCGGCGGAGCTGCTTCCGGCCAAGCTCGCCGCGACGATCGGCGAACCGCAGGCCTCCCTCGACCTCGTATCGCCGTACTTCGTTCCGACGGAAGACGGCGTCGCGGCGTTCTCGGCGCTGGCCGCCGGCGGAGTGGAAGTCCGCGTGCTGGTCAATTCCCTCGAGGCGACCGACGTCGATGCCGTGCATTCCGGCTACGCCAAACATCGAAAGGCGCTGCTCGAAGCCGGCATCGCGCTGTACGAGATGCGGCTCGTGGCGTCCGAGGAAGGCGGATCGGGGCCTTTCGGCAGCGGCGCTTCGAGCCTGCACGCGAAGACTTTCGGCGCCGACAGGCGGCGACTGTTCATCGGCTCGTTCAATTTCGATCCGCGTTCGGCGAATCTGAACACGGAGCTCGGCTTCGTCATCGACAGCAGCGAGCTGGCGCAGCGGCTTGCGGCCGTATTCGACCGGGCGGTACCCGCGATCGCCTACGAGGTGCGTCTGTCGCCGGACGGCGAAGTCTTCTGGGTGGAGCGCCGCGGCGAAGAGGCCGTGGTGCGGCACGACACGGAGCCCGGCACGACCGCATGGCAGCGCGGCGCGGTCGAAGTTCTGTCGTGGCTGCCGATCGACTGGCTGCTGTGACGCGCTTTACAGCTTCGGCCGGCAGCACCGCATAATCCACGCCTCGACGACGGCGGATCCCGAATGAACGAGAACACTGGCCGGACGCCCGTGCCTGACGCGTACCGGCAGAGCGCGGAAGACGTGCTGACCACGCTCGGCGCCGATCCGAGCGCGGGGCTCGATCAGGCGGAGGTGCAAAGGCGGCTCGCGCGCCACGGCGCGAATCTACTGGCCGAGGCTCGGCGCAGGCCGGCATGGCGCCGGCTCGCGGCTCAGTTCACGGATGCACTGGTCGTGCTGCTGATCGTGGCTGCTTCCATCTCGGCGTTGCTGTGGTACGTGGAGCGCGACGGCGCGCTCCCGTACGAGGCGATCGCGATCTTCGCGATCGTCCTGCTGAACGCTTTCATGGGCTACATTCAGCAGGCGCGCGCGGAGCAGACCCTGGCGGGGCTGAAGGAGATGTCGGTCGCCCGGGCCCGGGTCGTCAGGGACGGTATGCAGCAGAACGTCGTGGCCGCCGAGCTGGTCCCGGGGGACGTGATCGTGATCGAGGAGGGCGACACCGTGCCGGCCGACGCGCGCCTGATTCGCGTGTCGGCGCTGCAGACGGCGGAAGCCGCGCTGACGGGCGAGAGCGTGCCGGTCGCGAAGAATGCGGTGCCGCTCGATGCGGAAGCGGTGCTCGGCGACCGGAGCAACATGGTCTTCCGCGGCACGTCGGTGGCCTCCGGGCGCGGCCGCGCCGTCGTGACGGCCACGGGTATGCGGACGGAGATCGGGCGCATCGCCGGCCTGCTGGAGGCGACGCCGGAGGACAAGACTCCGCTCCAGCGCGAGCTCGACCGCGTCGGCAAGCTGCTCGGAATCGTCGTCATCGCGATAGCGATCGCAATGATCGCGACGATTGCGCTCGTCGGCGGCGTCAGCGGCGCGTCCGCGCTGTTCGACGTGCTGATCGTCGGCGTGGCGCTGGCCGTCGCGGCCGTGCCGGAGGGCCTGCCGGCCGTCGTGACGGTCGTGCTGTCGCTCGGCGTCCAGCGGATGGCGGCCAGGAACGCGATCGTCAGGCAGCTCGCGGCGGTCGAGACGCTCGGCTCGGCGGACGTGATCGCGTCGGACAAGACCGGGACGCTGACGCGGAGCGAGATGACGGTGCGCGCGGTCGTGACCGCCGCCGGCCGCACCGACATGTCCGGCACCGGCTACGCGCCGGAAGGCGACGTGTCGCCGCCGCGGGGGGCCGGCGCCGGCGCGAGCGCCGAGCTCGAGCGGGCGCTCGTGATCGCCGAGCGCGCCAACAACGCAGAGCTGCGGCGGCACGACGGCCGCTGGACCCTGCACGGCGATCCGACCGAGGGCGCGCTGCTCGTCGCGGCGCGCAAAGCGGGTCTCGACCCGGAGGAGCTCGGCAGGCGCTTCCCCCGCATCGCGGAGATTCCGTTCTCGTCGGAGCGCAAGCTGATGAGCACGGTGCACGCCGATGCCGCGAACGGCGAAAGGCTCATGGTCATGACCAAGGGCGCGCCCGGCGTGCTGCTCGAGCGCTGCACGGCGGAGCTCGCGGACGGGGCCGCGCGCCCGCTGACGGACGCGCGGCGCGCGGAGATCCTCGCGGCGAACGAGGCCATGGCGGGCGAGGCGCTGCGCACCCTCGGTCTCGCGTTCCGCGAGCTGCCGGCGCAGGGCTTCGACGCCGACACGCTCGACGCCCGTGTCGAGCAGAACCTCGTTTTCGCGGGGCTGGTCGGCATGATCGACCCGCCCCGTCCGGAGGCCGGCGAGGCCGCCGCGCGCGCGAAGCGAGCGGGGATCCGGGCGATCATGATCACCGGCGATCACCCGACGACCGCGTCCGTCATCGCGCGCGAGCTCGGCATCGCGGCGGACGGCCGCGCGCTGAGCGGCACGGAGCTCGACGGGATGACGGACGAGGAGCTGGACGCGGTCGTCGGCGACGTTTCCGTCTATGCGCGGGTGAATCCGGTGCACAAGCTGCGCATCGTCGAGGCGCTGCAGCGCCTCGGCATGACGGTCGCGATGACGGGCGACGGCGTCAACGACGCGCCGGCCCTGAAGGCGGCCGACATCGGCGTCGCGATGGGCATCACCGGCACGGACGTATCGAAGCAGGCCGGCGACATCGTGCTGACCGACGACAATTTCGCCTCGATCGTCGCGGCCGTCGAGGAGGGTCGGGCCATCTTCGCCAACATCCGGAAGTTCCTGCGCTATCTGCTGTCGTCGAACATCGGCGAGGTCATGACGATGTTCTTCGGCGTCGTGCTCGCGGACGCCATCGGGCTGACGGCGGCCGCGGCCGGCGCGCCGCTCGCGCTGCCGCTGCTCGCGACGCAGATCCTGTGGGTCAACCTCGTCACGGACGGGGCGCCGGCGCTTGCGCTCGGACTCGATCCCCCGGACGAGCGGACGATGCGGCGGCCGCCGCGGCCGCCGGGGGAAGGCGTGATCACGCGGCGGATGTGGCGTGGCATCTTCTTCGTCGGCGCGATCATGATGCTCGGCACGCTCCTCGTGCTCGACGCGAGCCTGCCGGGCGGTTTCGTCGAAGGCGCCGGGAGCCTCGAATACGGCCAGACGATGGCATTCAACACGCTCGTGCTGTTCAACGTCTTCAATGTCTTCAACGCGCGCTCGGACGATCGCAGCGCCTTCGCCGACCTGTTCACGAACGCCTGGGTCGGCGGCGCGGTTCTGCTGTCGCTGTCGCTGCAGGCAGCCGTCGTCTATACGCCATTCCTGCAACGCGCGTTCTCGACGGTCGCTCTCGACGCCGGCGACTGGGCGTTGTGCGCGGCCGTCGCGAGCTCGGTGCTGTGGCTGCGCGAGATCCAGAAGGGACTCGGCCGGCTGCGGCGGGCGTCCCCGAGCGCCGTTGGAGTGTCGGCGCGCTGACGGCGTCGGTACGCTTCTTGCTTCCCCTGCGCCGGACTCGTCGGAGCGAAAGACCATGGCAAAGCGGACAGGGCCGGGCAGAGCGCCGGCTGGCGACGTCGCGCAGGGGCGCCAGCCGCCTTACGATTCGAGGGACGGCCGCCGGCCGCAGATGCCGCCGCGCAACGCGTGGCTGTGGTTCCTGCTGATTCTGCTCGCGAACTTCCTGCTCGTCAGGTTGTTCTTCCCGTCGGCCGACGAGGCGACGGTGCCGTACACGGTCTTTCGGGAGCAGGTCGGCAGCGGTAACGTCGAAGCCATCTTCAACCAGGGTCAGCGCATCGAAGGTCGCTTCGTCGAGCCCGTCACCTATCCGCCGCCGGCAGCCCGCGCCGAGCCGGGCGCATCGGGCAGCGACGGAGCGCAGCCGCGGCAGGTCACGAATTTCACGACGACCGTACCGTCCTTCGTCGATCCGGGGCTCGAGGCGCTGCTGATCGAGAACGGCGTGGAGATCAGCGCCGAGCCGATTCAGACCGGCTCGGCGTGGCCGCTGCTGCTTTTCGGTTTCGGCCCCGCGATCCTGATCATCGTGTTCTACGTCTGGCTGTTCCGGCGCGCGGCGAAGCAGGGCGGCGGTCTCGGAGGCGGGTTGATGGGCATCGGCCGCAGCAAGGCGCGCCGCTACGATACCGAGCGGGACACGAAGGTCACGTTCGACGACGTGGCCGGCATCGACGAGGTCGAGAACGAGCTGGTCGAGATCGTCGACTTCCTGAAGTCGCCGGAGAAGTACACGCGTCTCGGCGGCACGGCGCCGAAAGGCGTGCTGCTGATCGGCGCGCCCGGCACCGGCAAGACGCTGCTCGCGCGAGCGGTCGCCGGCGAGGCCGGCGTGCCGTTCTTCTCGATGAGCGCCGCCGAGTTCGTCGAGATGATCGTCGGCGTCGGCGCGGCGCGCGTGCGCGACCTGTTCAAGCAGGCGC
>JAFGNC010000494.1 GCA_016927175.1 Gammaproteobacteria bacterium
CGCCGCCATGGTGACGGCCGAAGGGATCCCGGAGGCCGGCATCGACAGCGACTCCAGGATGGCCCTCTATGGCGTGGGGCTGCTGCCCGTGCTGCGGGTCACCTTGAGCGACCCGGCGAAGCTCGACGCCACGTTTGCAAAGTTCGAGGCTCGCGCCGGCAAGGAAATGAGCGTCGGCACGCTCGACGGTCATTCCTACCGGTATGCCGGCAACGACGACGCCCGGGCCATCTTCGCGGTGCTCGGCGACCAGTTCGTCGTGACCGTCGTGCCGGCGACGCTCGGGGAAGATCTGCTGAAGGGGGTTCTCGGGCTCACGCCGCCCGCGCGGAGCATCGCCGACAGCGGCGAGCTCCAGGCGCTGGCCGAGAAATACGGCTACACGGCATACGGCCTGGGGCTGGTCGACGTCGAGCGCGTCGCATCGACCTTCCTCGACGAGCAGTCCGGCGTCAACAGCGCGCTGCTTGCCATGATGGGACACGACAGCGGCTCCCTCTCCGACGTGTGCCGGGAGGAAATTCGCGCCGTGGCCGGCGTTGCGCCGCGCGTCGTCACGGGCTACACCGAGATGACGCGCGAGCGGTTCCGGTCGAACACCGTGTTCGAGCTGCGCAGTGACCTCGCTCTCGGCCTGCAGGGGATCACCTCGCCCGTTCCCGGCCTCGGCCAGCAGCACGGCGGCCTGCTGTCGTTCGGCATGAGCTTCGATCTGCCGGCGTTCCGCGAATTCTACGGGGCGCGCCTGGACGCGCTGGAAGCGGACCCGTTCGAGTGCGAGCTGTTCGCGGACCTGCAGTCCGGCGTGGCGACCGCGCGCGCGGCGCTCAACCAGCCGCTGCCGCCGATGGCGAGCGACTTCCGCGGCTTCCTCGCCGTGATCGAGGACATCAAGGGGATGGATTTCGCGACGAAGCAGCCGCCGACCGAGATCGACATGCGGTTCCTCGTGGCCACGGGGAACGCACAGGGGCTGGTGGCGATGGGTGCGATGTTCAGCCCGGAGATCGCGGCGCTCGAGCTGAAGCCCGACGCGACGCCGGTGCAGCTGCCGCTGCCCGCGGGCGCCGCGCCCATCGATACGGCATGGGTGGCCATGTCCGAGGAGGCGCTCGCGCTGTCCGTGGGCAACGGCGGCGAGACCGGCCTGGCCGAGATGCTGAAAGCCGGTTTCGAGGAGCCGCCGCCCTTCATGAGCATGGACGTCGACGCGGGCCGGTACTACGGGTTCCTCGGCGACGTCATGACCTCGACCGACATGAGCGACTCCGGCGAAGAGGTGTCGGCGGAGGTCGCGCAGGCGACCGGGGATCTCATGCGCTCGTTCGAGAGCATGTTCGAGCGCGTGTCGTTCGACGTCCAGTTCACCGAGCGCGGCATCGAGATGCCGTCCACGATGGTTCTCGCCGACTGAAAGCCCTGACGTGTCGCCGGCGCCGCTCCAGCGGCGTCGGCGATTGTTACCCCTGCAGGAGCCCGTGAGGCGGGCGACCGGAATTTCCATGATCCGCACACTTAAAGGTGCCTGCCCCGACCCGGGTCTCCCGGCGCTCAGAGCATGACCCTCGAGCGCCACCGCGACCGCCTCGACGAGATCGACCGCCGCATCCTCGAGCTCGTTGCCGAACGCCAGGCGACGATCGGCGAGATCGCGAAGGTGAAGCGCTCGACCGGCTTCCCGCTGCGTGATTTCAAGCGCGAGCGCGACGTGTTCCAGAAAGCGCGCGCGAAGGCGATGGAAGTCGGCGTATCGGCGGACGTCGCGGAATCGCTGATGCGGCTCCTGATCCGCTACTCGCTGACGCAGCAGGAGCAGACGAACATCGTCGCGCACGCGCACGGCGGCGGCCAGCGCGCGCTGGTCATCGGCGGCATGGGCAAGATGGGCGGGTGGTTCGCGCAGTTCCTGTTCTCGCAGGGTTACGAGGTCGAAGTGGCGGATCCGCGGGCGGAGCCGAGCGAGACCTCGATCCCCGACTGGCGGGCGTCGGATCTGGGGCACGACTACGTCATCGTGGCCGCGCCGCTCGGCGAGACGAACGTCATCCTGCAACAGCTCGCGAAGCGCAAGCCGCGCGGCATCGTCATGGATCTCGGCTCGCTGAAGTCGCCGCTCCGGAAGGGGCTGAAGGCGCTCCGGTCGGCGGGGGTACGCACCGCGTCCATCCACCCGATGTTCGGCCCGGACGTGCAGCTCCTGTCGGGCCGCCACGTCGTGTTCATCGATCTCGGGGACACCGACGCGCTCGCCGGAGCGCAGGCGCTGTTTGCGCCGACGATGGCGGAGCAGGTCGTGACGACCCTCGAGAAGCACGACCAGCTCATCGCGTTCGTGCTGGGCCTGTCGCACGCGCTCAACATCGCGTTCTTCACGGCGCTGGCCGACAGCGGCGAGGACGCGGCCGGGCTCATGCGCATGTCGAGCACCACCTTCGAGGCACAGTTCGAGATCGCGCGCAAGGTGGCGCAGGAGAGTCCGGCGCTGTACTACGAAATCCAGCGCCTGAACGAATTCGGCGGCGCGTCGCTGACCGCGCTCGCGCGCGCCGTCGCCGCGATCCGCGATGCGGTGGAGCAGGGCGAC
>JAFGNC010000495.1 GCA_016927175.1 Gammaproteobacteria bacterium
CAGCGGACGCTCCGAGTTCGCGTTCTCGCTCGACGGCCGGCCGCTGGCCGCGTCCGTGACGACGAACGAGGGGTCCTCGGCAGTCGGCGGCATGTGGCCCGGGCTGCAAGTCGACGGGGTCATGGATAGCGACGGCGTCGATCGCTTAGCCGTCCGATTCGAGGACGGCGCGGTGTCCTTGTCCGGATACGGATTCTCGGCTCGCGGCATCGACGGCGCTGCCGATTGGCGCGACGGATCGCTGGTCGCGTCGGCCCTGCACGTCGCGACGCTCGAAAGCCTCGCTTCGCCCGCGTGGATCGCGCCGGTCGCGATTGACGCCGAGGCCGCCGATGACGGCGGTGACCTCGCGTTCGAGGCTTCGGCTTCGGATCCGCTCGGCACGTTCGTGCTCGATGCTTCGGGACGGCACGGGCCCGAGCGGACGAGCGCCGCGATCCGGCTGTATCCGATCCGTTTCGTGCCCGGCGCGACCGAGATATCCGATCTTTCGCCGCGGCTGGCCGAATGGGTCACGGAGGCGGCCGGGCTCGTCGAGTTCGAGGGCCGAGTCGAGCGGACTGAGGAAGGGCTCACCGGCGCCGGGACGTTGCAGCTCCAGGGTTTGTCCGCGACCGTCTCGGGTGTGCCGATCGAAGATGTCCGGTCGGAGATCCGCCTCGCGAGCCTGCTTCCGCCGGCGACCGAGCCCGCTCAGACGTTGACCATAGCGCGTGTCGACCTCGGGATGCCCCTCGAGGACGGCGTCGCCGTGTTCGACCTGGCCGACAACGGGCGTCTTTCCGTAGAGCGGCTCGATTTCGCTTTCGCGGGCGGACGCCTTTTCGCGGAGCCGTTCACAGTCGATTCAGTTGCGCGGGGCGATATTGGCTTCGTGCTCAGAGCGGAGGACGTCCAGTTGGCCGAGTTTCTCGCGTCGAGCCGGATAGAGGGTATCGCCGGATCGGGTACGCTGTCCGGGCGTATGCCGGTGCGGCTGTCCGACGGCGGCATTCGGCTCGACGACGGCGTGCTCGCGGCGGAGACGGACGGCGTGCTGCGGTACACGCCCGATGATCTGCCGGATTTTCTCCGTGGTGACGATGTACGATCGAAAATGCTGCGCGAAGTGCTGACCAACTTTCACTATGACGATCTGTCGCTGGCCGTCTCGGGAGAGTCCGGAGAGGGCGGCGCGCAGAGGCTTACGCTGAACGCTCGCGGCGCGAATCCGGATTTCCTGGAGGGGCATCCGATCGAGCTCGCATTCAATTTCACAGGGCCGCTGCTCGGTGCGGTGCGCAGCGCGGTCGATCTGTCCGGCGCTGCGGAGCTCGAGGAGCGCTTCGAGCAGCAGGAAGCCGATAACGAGGAGAATTCTCGATGAATGAAATTCATGCGGCGCGCGGAGCCGCAGGTATCGTGATCGCGTCGGCCCTGATGTCGGCTTGCGCGGTCAAGCTGCAAGCGCCGGACGAGCCGATTCGTTTCGACGTGAATGTGAACATCACCGAGCAGAAGCGCCTCGAGATCGACCAGGAGCTGCTGGCCCTGATCCGGCGGAATCCCGAGCTGTTCGGTCTTACAGCCGGCGACCTCACCGGCGTTGCGGAGGAGCAGTGATCATGGCGCTCGTCGAAAGATTCTGGATTTTGATGACGTTGCTTGCAGTAAGCTTCGCCGCATACGCCCAGAGCGATCTGGCGAGCGCAAAGGCGCAGGGACTGATCGGCGAGCGTCCGGACGGTCTCGTCGCGGTCGTCGCCGATTCGACGCCGGCGCTTCAGTCGCTCGCCTCCGGCGTCAATGCGGAAAGAATGGCCGAATATCGGCAGATCGCCGAGGAGACGGACGCGCCGCTCGAGGCCGTGCAGGCGCGCGCCGGCCGCCAGATCATCGAACGGCTGCCCGCCGGCCAGTACTTCATGGACGCCGCGGGGCGCTGGCGGCAAAAATAGCGGACCCTATGTGACGGCAGGGCTCGAGCTCGGGAGCGAACCACGAAACGCCTTTTCCTTTCGGTACCGCTGGCCGCGCTCGCCGGCGCCGGGCTGCCGCCGGAGGCCTTCGCGCAGCCCGCGGCCGCTCCGGGTTCGGGCGCCGACGCCGTTGCGGCGGCTCGCAAGCTCGTCGCAAGCGCCGAGACGGCGTACGTCTCCGACTACGTGTCGTTCGCCGGGGCCGACGCGTCCGGCAGGGCGGCGTTCGCCCTCGACACGAATCGCGGCCGCGCGGCCGGTGATTACCAGGCGGAGCATTTCGTAGCGATGTACGACGAGCGCACGGGCTGGGTCCACCTGGAAGGCTATACGGACTACCCGAACACCGAGAGAGCGCTGCTCGACTATCCCGATTCGCCGTACTTCGACTTCGCCGGTGCGCCCTATGCGCTCGAGTCGATAGCGTCCCCCGTCAACGGGCTCAGCCTGAGCATCGGGCCGCTCGAGCCGCGCGTCACGACACGGTCCGACTCGACCCTGTTCTCGATGGCCTCGGCTCCGGCCACACTATCCTGGAGCGGCCGCACGTTCGAGGGCCGCGTCATCTACGAGTTCCTGGCCATGCGGGACGAGAACCGTCTGGCCCGCGGCATTTCGGGACTTCTGGAAGTGCTGACGGCAGGGCCGGATTTCCAGGGCCTGTATCTGGCGACCGAAACCGGGGATCTTTACGTCCACTCCGCGCCGGCCTCGGCCGCGGCTTCGACCGGGAACCCGCTCATGGCCTTCTGGGCCGCGGCAGAGCGGAATCTGCGGGCCGACGACGTCCGCTTCGACGTCACCGCTTTCGACGCGGCTCCCGGCTTCTATCGCTGGCCCGCATCCTGGAGCGTGCGCTGGCGGAGCGACTGCGGCGCGGCGCAGTTGTCCGTGCGATCGCTCGATCACGACACGCAGGCGAACTGGATCACCGGCGGTTTCGCGATGCGAGCCGTCGAGGGCGAGATCGTCTGCGGCGCCGAGTCGATGCCGGTTTTCGGCTTCGCGGAGCTGATTCGTTGAGCGCTGCGCCTTATCTCAGCCGCCGCGAGATCGAGGCGGCAATCGAAGTCGTCCGGCCGCTCGTGCTCGAGACGCCGCTGCTCGCGTGGCCTCAGATCTCCCGCGCCGCCGGGTGTGAGCTGTGGGTCAAGCACGAGAACCACACGCCGATCGGCGCGTTCAAGATACGCGGCGGGCTTACGTACATGCGCAGCTTCCAGGACGCCGGCCGGCTGCCGCGCGGCGTGGTCGCGGGCACTCGGGGCAACCACGGGCAAAGCGTAGCGCTCGCCGCCGCGCGGCTCGGCCTCGGGGCGACGATCGTCGTGCCGAAAGGGAACAGCGCCGAGAAGAACGACGCGATGGCCGCTTTCGGCGCCGACGTCGTCGTGCACGGCGAGGACTTTCAGGAGGCGCTCGAGCACGCCGCGGCGCTTGCCGAGCGCGACGGGCTGCATTTCGTGCCGGCGTTCGACCGCCGTCTGGTCGTCGGCGTGGCGACCTATGCGTGGGAGCTCTTTCAGCGCCAGCCGGACCTCGACCGCGTCTACGTGCCGGTCGGGCTAGGTTCCGGTATCTGCGGGACGATCGCCGCGCGGGATGCGCTCGGACGCAAAGCCGCCGTCGTCGGCGTCGTCGCGGAGAACGCACCGGCGTACGCGCGGTCGTTCGAGGCGCGTGCGCCGCGATCGGTGCCGCCTCGGCCGACGATCGCCGACGGCGTCGCGTGCCGGACACCGAACGACGAAGCGCTCGACGTGATCCTGCGCGGCGCCGAGCGCATCGTCGCGGTCGGCGAGGAGGAGGTTCGCGGCGCGATGCGTCTCCTTTACCGCGCGACGCACAACCTTGCCGAAGGCGCCGGGGCGCTCGCGCTCGCGGCCGCGATCAAGGAGCGGCCCGGCAGGAACGAGCGCGTTGCGGTGATCCTGTCGGGCGGCAACGTCGATTGGCCCGTGTACGAGGCCGCGCATCGTCGTTGACTCTGTCTACTTGGGCACCGGGCGCTTGCGCGGCGAGAGGTGACAGTAACGCAACGAATTTTTTGCACTGGGCGCCAGCGTGGCGTACGAGTCACGGCCCGGATAGTGGCGCCTACCCCGCACGTTCGCGAGTAGTGCAGGCCGTTGCGCCTCGGTGTATGTTAGCGCTTGGAAACATGCAGTCGTGCATCGCGGACCGATCGCCCTCGGCTTCGGGGAGGTCATGATGACGAATGAGAGCACCTCGCTGGACGGCCGGCCAGCGGTTTGGCTCGTCGCCGCAGCAGGATTGCCCAGGCCATCTCGTGGATTGATTGCCCGCATATGTCTGCGGAGCTCGAGCTTCACCCTCTGTCGCCAAGCTTTTCGTCAGCCGAACATCCGCGAGCTTACTCGACTCGCGCCGCACTTGCTGCTGCTCGACGATACGGGCCTTGCAGGCCAAGCTCTACAGATGGCCGCGAGGATCTCCCGAGCAGTACCTACTGCACGGATACTTCTTATGGGCGATTTTCCGGACAACGTAGATGTCGTACAGGTAGTCCGTGCTGGCGTGTGGGGAGTGATTCCGGGAAACCGAATCCTGCACGAAGCCGAGCGCGCAATGGAAAGCGTGATGCGCGGGGAGGTCTGGTTCAGTCGCAGCATGATCTCGCGCCTGTTGACTAATGCGGAGCCGCTGCGTCATCGATCGAGCGATGCGCTGTTCCGCCATGCGGGGCTGACATCGCGAGAGCGTGCTGTTGCCCAAGGGGTGCTGAGGGGGCACACGAACAAGGAAATCGGATCGATGCTCAACATCGCCGAGAGCACCGTCAAGATTCACTTACACAGCATCTACCTGAAGTTGAACGTGCGAAGACGAACGGAGCTATTCCTGTACGCGCGACGCGGTCCGGTACCGCGCCGCAGACTGGCGGAACGTGGCTGACGGCGCGGGACGCCGGTATTTCTTCTGCGTGGGCCCACGCAACGATTCTCTCCAGCACTTTTCCATAGATCGAAGGTGCTAGTACTTCGAGCCGATGTGCCCTCCGGACGACGTCGGCTAGAGTCGATTTCCGTTCATGGACGAGTCGATTGTAAGGAGAGAGTCATGAAATATCTGCTCACCGGTCTGCTGGTCGGAACGGTCTCGCTCATCGGTTCACAGTTTGCAGCTGCGCAAAGCGGTCACTTTATCGACAGGACGGTCGAATGCCACGACGATGGAACGACGGTGGACTGTGAAGGAAAGGTTGCGGGCCTCGGTGGCACGACTTTCGAGATCCGACTCTCGGCTCCCGGCGTGGCGGCGGTCGAGTGCACGAACCCCGGAGAAAACGTTGCACCGGGTCAGGCACATTCCATCACGGCTACTGGGAGCAGCGGCCCTCAGCAGACACCCAGGAACGGCCAGTACGTCTTCGATGTGGAAACCATCCATCCGGCTGCGCCCGCCGGCTCTTGTCCGAATGATCAGTGGACGGCGGAGATCGTCGACGTAACGTTCAGCTTCGCCACGCTGACGCTATTCGAAAATGACATCCAGGTCGACTCGATCACGGTACAAGTGCTTTGAACACTCTATTCCCGACGCCGTAGATCCTTCTCAGTTGCGGATCGCATTCTGCTGATCAGGACCAGGGCGGGGCCGTTGGGCCTCGCCCTTCATCCGCGGCGCACCCATCCCTTCGTCTGTGTCAGCCTGATGAAGCTCGCGCCGCGGTGGTTCGGGCCAGCGCCGCAGGTTTGCCGCCATGCCTACGGCTGCGCCACCTGCAACAGCGTCTCCGTCAGCTCCTCGGGCCGGTCCAGCATCACGTCGTGCCCGCAGTCGATCGTCAGCGTCTGCCAGCCTTTGGCTTGCGCCGTCGCGTAGAACGGATCGAACGGCGAAGCGCCGCCGTAGCCGGTCGCGCGGACGTAAGTGACGTTTCGAACGCTGTCGATCCCGCCGGTCAGCTCGATCGGCTGCTCGAAGCATGCCAGCGGGTGAAACGTGCACTGCCGGTCCACCCAGTCGCGGTCTGCAACGTTACCCTGAAAAGCCGCCGCCGGAATCGGCGGCACGTTGAAACCCTGCCCGCGTGCTTTCGCGCCTTCACGCATGTGCTCGATCTGCTCCGCCGGCAGGTGATCGATCAGCCGCTCGCCGTTCGCAGGCACGAAGGAGTCGAGGTAGACGAGCGCGCGGATCCGTTCCGGCATACGGTCCGCGACACCGGTCACGACGCAGCCGGCGTACGAGTGGCCGCACAGCACGACGTCGCTCAGCTCTTCCCACCGAAGCAGATTCACGACGTCGAGAATCTGCGTCTCGAGGTTCACCTGCGGCGATGCGAGGTGCGAACGCTCACCGACGCCTGTCAGCGTCGGCGTATGGACGTCGTGACCGCGCGCCTGCAGGGCAGGGCGCACTCGCTTCCACAGCCAGCTTCCGCGCCACGCGCCGTGAACCAGCACGAATGTCGCCATGTCATCGCTCCTGCTCTCTACATTCGGTCGATATCGACGGCGCGAAGCCATCCGACCACGTCGCGGATCAGCTCGTCGGCGGCGAGCGGCAGTTCCTGCGTTGCGCCGCGCACCGACGCGTCGGCGGGGCGGCGGGCTTCGAATTCGCGGCGGAGGAGGCCGCCGTCGGAGCCTTCGAGCGAAGCCCGCAGGCGGGCGAGCACGTAGGCGTCGTCCGGCCCCGTAAAAACATGCTCGAAGCTCAGCAGCTCGATCTCGAGATCTGCCGTTCGTTCCGGCGGAGCGTCGGCGGCGGCCTGCGCCAGCCGGTGCCGCAGCCTCTGCGCCAGCAACTCCGGAGCGGGCGCGATCCACTGGTTGCGCGCATAGGGGCGCAGGGCGCCAGCCTGCTCGTCGAGCCGCCGGTAGTAGATGTCGAGACCATCGAGCCAGCTCGGGGCCGTCACGGCTTCGAGCCGGACGCGCAGCGGCAAGGCTGCAGGCGCCGCGTCCGGCAGCGGGCCGAAGTCGAACGTCGCGGGCGGCGGCGCCGGCTCGGGCAGCAGCCCGGACGCGCAGCCGCCGACCGTGAGCAGGCCGGTCAGCAGGCCGATGAGCAGGACGCTCCGCACGCTACTCTTCACCCGGTCCCGGCGCCGTCTGCCGACCCTGCAGCAGTCTCTGCGGCTGCTGCGCCAGCTCGCGCGCGAGCCGTGCCATGTCCCGCGCGGCCTCGTCGACCGCGGCCAGGGCGCGGTCGAGCCCGGACACGCCGCTGCCGGAGAGTTCCTCGCCGAGGCGGCGTGCCACGGCAGCCGTTTCGCGTAGCTCCGCGATCAGCGCATCGACTTCGTCCATGCTCTCGGTCGTGCGGTCTGCGAGCGTCGCGACGGAGTCGGCGGCGCGGGAGGCGTTGTCGAGGGTGCGGGGCAGCTCCGCCTGCAGCGCCTCGGTGACCTGCTCGACCGAGCCCAGCATGCGGTCGACGCGCGTCAGTACCGACCGCAGCTGGGCGCGGTTCTGCTCATCGAGCGTCTCGTTGAGGTTCTCGGCCAGCTCGCTCAGCATCGTCAGCGCCTGCGTTCCCGCGTCCGTGACCTCGTCGAGCAGGCTCGACGCCATCGGTATTCTGGCGGGATCCTCGTCGCGAGTCGGCAGCGGCTCGCTGGAGTGGTCCTCGTCCTCCAGCTCGATCTGCGCGATCCCGGTCAAACCTCGCTGATGCAGCCGTGCGACCGTCGTGCGCTGCACCGGGATCTGCGGATTCACGGCGATACGGATCAGCACCTGTGCGGGATCGGCCGGGTCGATGCGTATGCGCTCGACGCGGCCGGCCGGAACGCCACGGTAAAGCACCTCCGAGCCTTCCGAAAGTCCCGCAACGCTGTAGCGCGACACAATCTCGTACGGCCGACGCTCGGGGTCGGCGCCCGCGAGCCAGTAGGCGGTGACGAACAGGACCGCGAGCGCCGCGACGACGAAAGCGCCGGTTGCGATCGCGTATGCTCTGTCATGCATGTCCGGCCTCCATTCGTGCTCCGAATATCTGTTGCGCCCTTGCTCCGTGGAACAGCTTCTGCACGGTCGGGTGCTGGGACGCGAGGATCTCATCGAGCGTGCCGACCGCCGCCAGGCGGCCGTCGGCAAGCACCGCGATACGATCGCACAACGCCGGCAGCGAAAGCAGATCGTGCGTGACGAGCACCATCGTGAACTCGAGCTCCGAGTGCAAGCGCCCGATCAACCGGACGAAGTTCTCGCTGCCGATCGGGTCGAGCCCGGACGTCGGCTCGTCGAGGAACAACAGCTCGGGCTCGAGGGCGAGCGCGCGGGCGAGCCCTGCCCGCTTCGTCATTCCGCCGGACAGCTCATACGGCATCAGCCCGGCCGTTTCCGGCGCAAGGCCCACCAGACGCAGCTTCAGATACACGAGCTCGCGTATCAGGTCCTCATCGAGCACCCGCAGCTCGCGCAGCGGAAGCGCCACGTTGTCGTAAACGTTCAGATCGGTGAACAGGCCTCCCGCCTGGAACAGCACGCCGCAGCGGTCGCGCAGCATCTGCGCGTGCCGCGCCCCCGGCGAGTAGAGCGTCTGCCCGAACACCGTCACGCGTCCCGCAGTGGGCGCCTGCAGGCCGATCATCTGGCGCATCATCGTCGATTTGCCGCTGCCGGAGCCGCCGACGAGGCCGAGCCGCTCGCCGCGCTCGATGACAAGATCGACGTCCTCGTAGACGCGCATGCTTCCGTAGCGCATCGAGACGCGTTCGAGCTTCACGGCCGCCCGATCGTCGACTTGCGTCACAGCCCGACTTCCTGCAGCACTATCGCGAACATCGCATCGATCAGTATCACCAGCGTCACGGCGACGACGACCGCGCGCGTCGTCTGCGCGCCGAGGTCGCGCGTGTTCGGTTTGATCCGCAACCCGAAATACGAGGCGGTCAGTCCGACCGCGGCGCCGAACACGACGCCCTTGCCGACCCCGATCCACAGGTTCGCGGTCGGCACACGCTCGGGCATGGCGGTCAGGAAATACTCGAGACCGAGCCCCAGCGTAACTTGCGAGGCGGCGATTCCGCCAGCGAGCCCCGCCAGGACGGTCCACAGCACGAGCAGCGGCATGATCATGATCAGCGCCGCCACGCGAGGCCAGATCAGCCGCCGGCTGATCGACATGCCGAGCGCCGTCATCGCGTCGAGCTCCTGGGCGAGGCGCATGACGCCGATCTGCGCCGTCATCGAAGATCCCGAGCGCCCCGCGACGATGATGGCACCGATCAGCGGTCCGAGCTCACGGATCACGGCAAAGCCGAGCATGTCCACGATGTACTGGTCCGCACCGAAACTGCGCAGCTGCAGCGCCGACAGGTAGGCCACGACGATGCCGACCATGATTCCGACCAGGCCCGTGATCGGCAGCGCCCGCGCACCGGCGAGATAGATCGTCGCCGACAGCTCGCGCCACGGCCCCTCGCCCGGTCGCCGCACCACGCGCGCCGTGTCGAGCACCAGGTTGCCGATCACGTGAAGGCCCTGCGCTGCGGCGTCGACGGTATCGCGAGCGGGTGCCGCGAGATGCGCGATCACGCGATCGCGGAGCGGGGGCCGGCGAGGCGCTGCCAGCAGGCCGCCGGCGTCCTGCTGGATCCAGTAGTCGAAGAGCCGGCGATGCCTTTCCGGCAGGCGGCAGTCGCGCGGAAGTGCCCGCCCCCAGGCACGCCACAGGATCAGCGCGCCGGTGGTGTCGAGGGAGCCGACCTGCCGCAGATCCCAGCAGACCTCGGGCCGCTCCTCGGCGCGGGGCAGCGCGGCGCGGATACGCTCCAGCGAGGCGGCGAGCCCGCGCAGGGTCCAGTCTCCGCTCAACACGGCGGCGCGACCGGTATCCGCCGCCTTCAGCTCCAGGCTCGCGGGCTGCACGGAATAATTTCCGTCCTGATTCGTCATTGGTGAAGTGTGGCGTGAATGCGTCAGCCTGAAAACAGCAGCTCGCGCTCCTGCGCCGGACAAAGAGCGGCACGCACCGCCGGAGGGTGGGCGCCCGAGCTCCCTGAAGCGGGCAAATACCGGGTCAGGGAAAGGGGAAAGCGTTGAAAGGAAAGGCTTCCGGCAAGATACTTGCGCGGCGTTCAGCGCAAACTGCAAATTCGGTGCCGGGGAAATCTCGCCGCGGGACCGGTCGTAACCCCTCAATCGGAGTTGGGCGTCGTCCTGGTTCTTGTGGGCCCGTAAAGCAGGAACTCCTGATCCGTCTCCAGAATTCGGACGAGCTCGAGCATGGTTCGGTTCCTGATGTTCTTGGTGCGGCCCGTTTCCCAATGCATTACAGCGGCTTTCGTGACGCCGAGGCGGTTCGCCAGTTCCTGTTGCGAGAATCCCTTCGCCCGGCGCAGTGTCCTGATGCGCTGGCCCATCGTACTCATGGGCTTCGCGGGTGTTGCATCGGCGCGTATTGCATGCTGCACTATTACGAATAGCAAACTATCCGGGTGCCATGAGATCCTCGTCGATCCAGCCCTCGCCGTACGGTTGCGTATTGCAGTCGGGGGCTTTTCTCGCGCGATGCGATCGTCGGTTCCGCGCAGAACGAGCCTCGACGGGCAGGGCGGATCCGATGGAGCACCGGGATATTACTTTCTACTCTATTGTTCTTGTTTACATATTGTTTTTGTGTAGCTGTAGAAGCTACACCACGGCGGCCGATTTTGCCAGCGCACGGCCCCGCGTGAGCGGGATTGCTTCATGGACGCTCCGCCTTCTGCCGCTACCGCGGCGGCCGGGACTCACGGACGGCCGGATAGGGACATCTACCGGGGGGCCGCTCGATGGGCAGCGCGGATAGGGGACGCAAGACGGCCCGATCACGTTTCGAAGGTCTGGCAGACAGGCTGGAACGGGCATTCGTCTGGGAGGTCGACGCCGACACGCTCCAGATCACCTATGTGAGCCCGGGGATCGAGACACTGCTCGGCATTCCGCCCCGGCACTGCCTCTCGATCGACTTCTGGGCGACCTGCAGCCGGTCCGACGACGTTGCGGTGCTGAAGTGCATGCTCGACGCCGTACGGGTCGAGCGCAGCATGCGGTCGTGCCAGCATCGATGTGTTGCGGGCGACGGCCGGGAAGTGTGGCTGCACACGATCGTGTGGCCCGCCGCCGCCGACGGCGGGGCCGCGAAGCTCGAAGGCGTCTCGAGG
>JAFGNC010000496.1 GCA_016927175.1 Gammaproteobacteria bacterium
GAACGCGCCCGTCACCGTGTTCGAGCATCGCGGCCGGCAGTACGTCGCCGCCTACTCCGCCGGAAACCTGTTCGCCGGCTCGCCCCGCGGCGACAGCGTCTGGCTGTTCGGGCTCGACGGCGGGCTCGAGCCGGTCGAGCCCGCGAGTTCTCTGATGACGATGCCGGCCGAGCTCGCCGAAGATGCGGATGCCGTCGGCGGACGCACCGTCTACGATGCCGCCTGCACGTTCTGCCACGGTGAACGCGGGCAAGGCGGCCACGGCGGCGGCCCGGCTTTCCGCGACGCGCTGACCCTCGGTGCCGTAGTCCAGGTGGTCAGCGAAGGCCGCAACGACATGCCGGCTTTCGGCGGCGCGCTGACGCCGGACCAGATCCGCGACGTCAGCGCTTACGTCCTCGAATTGCAGTGAGGGAATCCGATGTCTGCTAGATCATCCGAAACGGGCCGGCGGAAATGGGCCCTGGCCCCTTTGCTGGCGCTCGCCGTCATTTACGGCTGCGACCGCGCCGAGCCGCAGGAGCCGCCGTCGCAGGAGGCCATCGCGCTGACGCAGCTGCCGACCGGCTCCTGGCCGACTAACGGCGGCGACCTGTACAACCGCCGGCACTCGCCGCTGACCGCGATCGATCGCGACAACGTCTCGAGCCTGAAAGGCGTGTGGAGAACGCGGCTGCGCGGATCGGGCCTCGGCCCGCAGTACTCCGGCGAAGCGCAGCCGATCGTCGTCGACGGCGTGATCTACGTCGTGACCGGCGCGGACGACGTATTCGCGATCGACGTCGAGACCGGCGACATCCTGTGGGAGTACCGCGCCGAGCTCGACCCGGCCAACGACGCCGTCTGCTGCGGCTGGACGAGCCGCGGCGTCGGCTACGGCGACGGCAAGGTGTTCGTCGGCCAGCTCGACGGCAGGCTCGTCGCGCTCGACCGCAACGACGGCAGCGTGCTGTGGAGTGTGCAGGCCGAGCGCTGGCAGGAAGGCTATACGATCACGAGCGCGCCGCTCTACTACGACGGCCTCGTGGTGACCGGCTTCGCCGGCGGCGAGCGCGGCATCCGCGGCCGCGTCAAGGCGTACGACGCCGACGACGGCTCGCTCGCGTGGACCTTCTACACGATTCCGGGACCCGGCGAGATCGGCCACGACACGTGGCCGGACGACAACGACGTGTGGATGGACGGCGGCGCGCCCGTCTGGCAGACGCCGGCCGTGGACCCGGAGCTCGGGCTGCTGTACTTCTCGACCGGCAATCCCGGGCCGGACTACAACGGCTCGATCCGCGCCGGAGACAATCTCTTCTCGGCGTCGATCGTCGCCGTCGATGCCAAGACCGGCGAATACCGCTGGCACTTCCAGCAGGTCCACCACGACATCTGGGACTACGACGGTCCGAGCCCCGTCGTGCTGTTCGACATCGAGATCGACGGCGAGCCGCGCAAGGGACTTGCGCAGGCCAGCAAGACGGGCTGGGTCTACATTCTTGACCGCACGAACGGCGAGCCGCTGATCGGCATCGAGGAGCGGCCCGTGCCGCAGGAGCCGAGGCAGGCGACGTCGCCGACGCAGCCCTACCCCGCCGGCGACGCCTTCGTGCCGCAGTCGATTCCGATCGCGCCGGAAGGCGCCCGGCTCGTGAATCAGGGCCGGATCTTCACGCCGTTCTGGACGGACGAGCCGGTGCTCGTGAAGCCCGGTGTCGCGGGCGGCGCAAACTGGCCGCCGAGCTCCTACGATCCGCAGACGGGCTACCTGTACGTCTGCGCATCGGACCGGATCTGGGCCTACATCTCCGAGGAGGTCGGTCCGGAGCGGCCGCCCGAAGGCGAGAGCTATATCGCCGGCGGATTCGGCGGCTTCCATCTGCACTCGCTCGGCGTGTTCGCGGCGCTCGACATGCACACCAACGAGCTGGTCTGGCAGCAGCACTGGCCGCAGCCGTGCTACAGCGGCTCCGTCACGACCGCCGGCGGGCTCGTCTTCGTCGGCCGCAGCGACGGCCGCTTGACGGCGCTCGACTCGAGCGACGGCACCCTGCTGTGGGAGTTCCAGACCGGCGCCGGCATGAACGCACCCGCGACGGTGTTCGAGCACGAAGGCCGCCAGTACGTCGTCGCCTATTCCGCCGGCAACCTTTTCGCCGGCTCTCCGCGCGGCGACAGCGTTTGGCTGTTCGGGCTGGACGGCACGCTGCCGCAGGTCGAGCCGGGCGGCGCGGAAGCCGTCACGTCGACGTCCGCCGAAGGGCCCGCCGATCTCGCGAACGGCCGCACCGTGTACGAGGCCGCGTGCCTGTTCTGTCACGGCGAGGCCGGCGAGGGCGGTCACGGCGGCGGCCCTGCGCTGACGGCAGCCTCGTCGCTTTCCGCCGTGCGGCAGATCGTCGGCGAGGGCCGCAACGACATGCCGGGGTTCGGCGCCGCGCTGAGCGCGGAGCAGATCCGGGACGTCAGCGCGTACGTCGCGGAGGAGCTGGCCGGCGCAGAGCAGTGAGCCGGCACTGGGCGAAGAAGCTCGATGCCGGCGGCATCGTCGTGCTCGACGGCGCGACCGGCACCGAGCTGCGCCGCCGCGGCGCCGAGCTCGATCGGCGCGCGTGGAGCGGCCCCGCCGTGCTGAGCCATGCCGAGCTGCTGACGCGGATCCATGCCGACTTCCTGCTCGCCGGCGCGGACGTCGTCACGACGAACACCTTCGCGACGTCACGCTTCGTGCTGCGCGCGGCCGGGCTCGACGAGCGGTTCGAGGAGATCAATCGGGCCGCCGTCGACGCGGCACGCCGCGCGCGCGACCTTGCGGGCCGCGAAGCCGACATCGCGGGATCGCTATCGTGCCTGCCGCCCGGCTTCGACACGGCCGCCTATCCCGGCGCTCGCGAGGAGCAGGACGCGTACCTCGAGCTCGCGACGCTGCTCGCCGAAGCCGGCGTGGATCTGCTCGTGCTGGAGATGATGGAGGAGACCCGGCACGCGCGCCGCGCGTGCGAAGCCGCGCGCCGCGTCGGCCTGCCGTTCTGGCTCGGCGTCAGCGCAAGACGCTCGCCGCAACACGGCCGGCTGACGGCTTACGACTTCCCGAACGTCGCGGTCGCGGCCGTGCTCGACGCGCTGCTCGAGCTCGGACCGGCCGCCGTCAACGTCATGCACACGCCGCCCGACGCGGTCGATGAGGCTCTCGATGCCGTCACGGCGCGCTGGGCCGGCGTCGTCGGCGCGTATCCCGAAATTTCCGGCACCGCAGCGGAGCGCAGCGAGACGGCCATGGCGCCGGAAGCGTTCGGCGCCGAGGCGCGCAAATGGGTGGCGCGCGGCGCCCGTATCGTCGGCGGCTGCTGCGGCACGACGCCCGAGCACATCCGCGCGGTCGCCGAGGCCGTCGGCGCGTCGGCACCGGGTCCGGCCTGATCGCCGCCCGCACGTGGCACGGCCGCGGTGCGGGTGTCGTGACATCGGCGGCGGCTCGCGACAGAAATCGAGCGGCCAGCGCGGCGGGACGTGGCGCCCGCCCGCCAACACCGGTCAAATCAGGTTCATCAGCAGCACGGCGAACGTTCCGCCCGCGATCAGCAGCGCGAGCAGCGACAGCAGCCCGTCGCTCGCGATCAGCGCGAGGCCGAAAGCGGTCAGCACGAGGCCGGCGGCGTTCGCGCTGAACGGCACGACCTCCATCGCCGGCGTCAGGAGCGCAACCGCCAGGCTGACGAGCGCGATCAGGTAAGCGCCGGCGCCGTGCACGAGCACGCCGAGACGCGGCCGCAGCAGCCGGTCGACGAAGCGCGCCGGGCGGCGGAGCCAGCCGACGGCCTTGCGAAGCTTCGCCGACTCGACGCTGCGGCGCAGCAGCCACTGCGGCAGCCAGAAGTGGTCGCGGCGCAGCAGCAACTGCACGGAAGTCAACACGACGACGGCGCCCATCATGACCGGCACGCCGGGGATGTCGCCGACGAGCGGCGCCAGCGTGACGAGTCCCGGCAACAGCAGCAGAGGGCCGAATGAGCGGCTGCCGGCGGCGTCGAGCATGTCGTCGAACGTCACGCGCTCCTTGTCCTGAGCCGCGTCGTCCATCCGCCCCAGCATGTCGTCGAGGCCGGAAAGGTCGCTGTCGTTCGTTTCCAAGGCTCCGGCTCTCCTCGCTCAGGGTCTCGGAATCGGCGTGGTCGCGCGGGGCACGTCATAGCCGCGCTGCACGGCCGGCCTGTCGGCGATGGCGCGGTACCAGCGCAGCAGGCGCGGGTAATGCGCCCAGTCGATGGCGTGCCACTCGTAGCGCGCTATCCACGGCCACGTCGCGATGTCGGCGATAGAGTAATCGCCGGCGAGGTACTCGGCTTCGCCGAGACGGCGGTCCAGCACCGCGTAGATGCGGGCCGCCTCCGTCAGATAACGCTGTTCCGCGTAGTCCGACTTGCCGGGATGAAAGCGGTGAAAGTGATGCGCCTGGCCGAGCATCGGGCCGACGCTGCCGATCTGCATCATCAGCCACTCGGTCGTCTTCCACCTGGCGCGTGCGTCTCGCGGCAGCAGACGCCCGGACTTCTCGGCCAGGTACATCAGAATCGCCCCGCTTTCCATCATCGACATACCGGCGTCGCGGTCGACGATCGCAGGGATCTTGTTGTTCGGGCTGATCGCGAGGAACTCGGGCTCGAACTGCTCGCCTGCCGAGATATCCACCGGCGCGGCGCGGTACGGCAGGCCGGTTTCCTCGAGCATGATCGACACCTTGCGTCCGTTCGGCGTCGTCCACGTATAAAGATCGATCACTGGTGCCTCGTCTCGAGCCGCGTCGCCCCATTATGCACGGCTGGGAAAGTATCTTGGATTGTCGCGCAACCCGGAGGAGATCGAGCTGATGCGCCGCCTGAAGAGGGCGCTCGATCCGCGCGGGATACTGAATACGGGGCGGGTCGTCGAGACTCGAGCCCCGGCTGCTCGATTGCACGCGTCAGGCGTCCGCGGCGCCGCCGCGAAACAGCGTTCGTCGATCCACGAAAGAGATCGGCGTGCCGAAAGGGTCCTTCGCGTAGAACATGCGTTCGCCCCACGGCATCGTCTCGATCGGCGCGTCGACGGTGCCGCCGCAGTCGCGCACGCGAGCTAGCATTCCGTCGAGATCGTCGACGCTGAAGTAAAGGTATTGGTTGAAGTGGTGTCGCCAGCCGTCCCCGACGCCGTCCGTGTCGGCCGCGGGGTCATAGCACGCGAGGATCGTGCCGCCGCAGTCGAAATAGTGACGCCCCGGGGACACGCGCTCGCCGGGCGTGCCGAAAAGCCGCGAGTAGAATCTCGCCGCGGCCTCGATGTCCGGAACCGGAAGGATCACGCGGTAAAGAGCCGGCGTTGCCTGCATGACTCGCCCCTCGCGTCTGCCAGGTCACGGCGCGCGTCGTCGCGGCGCACCGGCGGGCGGCACTCAGTAGATCAGAACGCGCGGCCGAGGTAAACGTAGAACGCGTCGACGCCGCCCTCGGCCAGGCCGTAGCCGACATAGATCGGACCGACCGGCGTGTCGACGCCCGCCCACATCGAGCCGCCGAGCAGCATGTCGTCCAGAGCGATGTCGCTGCGCCGCTCCCAGACGTTGCCGTATTCGATGCTGACGCCGGCGAACGCCGGGAACAGCGCCAGATCGCCGATGCGCCGGTAATAGTTGATGCCGAACCGGGCCGCGTGCTGTCCCGTCAGCTGATTCTCGTTGAGCCCCGACAGGTCCAGAAAGCCGCCCATCCTGAACGCGCGGTTCAGCGGAGCCGTCCCGCTGATCGTCGTGTCATAGCGCAGCGTCGACAAAAGCGTGTGCCGGCCCCAGGTCTTCGCGAATGCCGTGTCCAATCGGAGCTGATCGAAGTCGAAGTCGGCGGACAGCAGATCCGGAAGGGAAGCGCGCCACTCGAGCGTCGATCGCATACCGCTGCGCGGGAAAGCGACGTCGTCCAGCGTGTCCACCATGAAGCGCGTGAAGAGCTCGCCGTTCCGATAATCGTCCCGCGGGATTCCGCCCGGCACGCCGACGCGCAGCTCCGTCTCACCGACCGTGCGCATCACGCCCGCCCGGACCTCCCCCCAGTTCATCAGCTCGCGGCCGCCGCCGAGCTCGAGCGTCGCCTGGCGCAGCCGCGCCTCGGCGACGAGCTCCTGCCCGTCGAAATCGTTGTACTGCAGCGATTGAAACGAGAGTGTCGGCTCGAAGAAATACAGGCCCGTTTTGCCGAGCGGCTGGTAGAAGTCCATCGTGAACTCGGGCTCGTCGCCGACGACGAACGTCGAGCGCCATTCGCCGCCGCGATCGTTGATCTCGGTGCGCAGGTAGCTGGCCGCGAGCCCGAAAAGCGAATCGCTGTCGGAGCCCGAAGCGAAGGACATTCCGAGCTGCAGATAGTTCGGCCCCCACGAGCGCGGCAGGATCTCGACCTCGAGCCCGGTCAGGTCGCCCTCCTGGACCACCTCATAGCGCACGTTCTGGAAGAACTCGAGGCCATATACCTGACCGATCGCCTCCTCCAGCACGTCTACCTCCAGAGGCTCGCCGAGGACGACGTCACGCATCCGCGTCTCGATGATGCTGTCGGCGATCGTCGAGCGGTTGTCGAGACGCACGAAATCGATGACCGGCGGCTCCTCGAGCGTTGGATCGACGCGGCTCGCGATGTAGCGAGCCCATTCTTCCGGGGGCAGCGAGAAGCGCGACAGCTCTTCCCGGTGCTGCATTGCGACGCGGTAGCCGCTCTCGATCGCCTCGTTCATGCGGTCGAAATCCGACGAGTTGAGCTCCTCCTCGAACTCGGGCGACAACAGCACGTCGCGCTCCGTCAGCTGTTCCCTCTGCTGCTCGACCCCCTGCCGCGTCAGCAGGTTCGTAAGCTGCGTCGTGACGTCGAGCACGCTGTTCAGCGAGTCCCGCTCGAGCAGCGCCGACGAGATGTCGACGGCGATGATCACGTCCGATCCCATGTCGCGCGCGATCTCGACGGGCAGGTTCATCGCTATGCCGCCGTCCACGAGCAGCTGACCGTCGATCTCGATCGGCGTCAGCGCGGCAGGCAGAGCCATGCTTGCCCGCACGGCGCGCGCGAGGCTGCCGCTGCCGAGCACGACCTCCTCGCCGGTCGAGATGTCGGCCGCGACGGCGCGGAACGGGATCGGCAGCTCGTCGAAATCGTCGATCGTCGCGGCCGGCAGAGTGAACTGGGAGATGATCAGGTCGATGACCTGCCCCTGCACGAGGCCAATCGGCAGCTCCAGCTCTCCGCTGTTGAGCCCGGGGCGCTGCTTGACGAGAAAGGAATCGTCGTCGCGCTTGCGGCGAAAGGATCGATGCTCACGCGGCGTGATGTTCAGGAATGCCTGTTCCCAGTCGATCGTGTCGACCAGCTCCTCGAGCTCGGCAACCGTGCGCCCGGAAGCGTAGAAGCCCCCGACGATCGCGCCGATGCTGGTGCCGGCGATGTAATCGACCGGAACGCGCAGCTCCTCCAGCGCCTTCAGCACGCCGATGTGCGCGCCGCCGCGGGCGCCGCCCCCGGACAGCGCCAGCCCGATCTCGGGCCGCCCTTCCACCGGGCGCAGCCCTTCTGCCGGCGCCTGCACGAGCCCGTCCTGCTGCGCGAGCGTGAGCGGCGGCGACACCAGCAATGCCGTCGCAAATACGCTCACCGCTCGGAATCGCGAACCCATGCTGCCGCCTCGGGGACCCATCGGCGCAGATGATGCCAGAGCCGCGTCAGGTTCACATATCCGGCCTCGCCGCTGTCGCCGCCTGCAGACAGGGCATTTGCTTATGCGCCGCCGCGACTGCAATTTGGACGCGGCGTCCTCTAACATAGCGCGTCCAGCGAGGAGGCGGCATGGCGCGACAACATCACAGGCTCATCATCGTCGGCTCGGGGCCGGCGGGGTACACGGCGGCCGTCTATGCGGCGCGCGCGGCGCTCGAGCCGGTGCTGATCACCGGCGTGGAGGTCGGCGGGCAGATGACGACGACGACGGACGTCGACAACTGGCCCGGCGACGCTGACGGCGTGCTCGGCCCCGACCTGATGGAACGCATGAAGCGCCACGCCGAGCGCTTCGGCACGAAGCTGATCTACGACACGGTCAACGCGGTCAGACTCGACCGCCGGCCTTTGGAGCTTGACGCAGACAGCGGCGAGTACTCCTGCGACGCGCTGATCATAGCGACCGGCGCGTCGGCCAAATACCTCGGCCTGCCGAGCGAGGACGCTTACAAAGGGCGCGGCGTGTCGGCGTGCGCGACCTGCGACGGATTCTTTTTCAGAAATCAGCCCGTCGCCGTGATCGGCGGCGGCAACACGGCGGTCGAGGAGGCGCTGTACCTGTCGAACATCGCGTCCCGCGTCACGGTCGTACACCGGCGCGATGAGTTCCGCGCCGAGAAGATCATGAGCAACAGGCTGATCGAGAAGGCGAAGGACGGCAACGTCGAGATCCTCTGGAATCACGTGCTGGACGAGGTGCTCGGCGACGACAACGGCGTGACGGGCGTACGGCTCAGGAACACGCAGCGCGCCGACACGCGCGACGTGCCCGTGCAGGGCGTCTTCGTCGCGATCGGCCACACGCCCAACACCGGCATCTTCGAAGGTCAGCTCGAGATGGAGGGCGGTTACATCGTCGTCAGGAGCGGCACGAAGGGATTCGCGACCGCGACCAGCGTCGACGGCGTGTTCGCCGCGGGCGACGTCGCCGATCCGGTTTACCGGCAGGCCGTCACTTCGGCGGGCTCCGGGTGCATGGCGGCCCTCGACGCCGA
>JAFGNC010000080.1 GCA_016927175.1 Gammaproteobacteria bacterium
ATCAGCCGCTCGATGAATCCCGCGATCGCCGGGATGTGCTCCGTGACGCGCGGCTCGACGTCCGGCGGACGCACGCCGAGCGCCGCCATGTCGCGGTGGAAGGCTTCCACGTAGCGGGCCGTCAGCACGCCGATCTCCACGCCCTCCTCGCGCGCGGCATTGTTGATCTTGTCGTCGACGTCGGTCAGGTTGCGGGCGTAGACGAGCGGGCCCGCCCCGCGCAGCAGCCGCGCCAGCACGTCGAAGACCACGTACGGCCGCGCGTTGCCGATGTGCACGTAGTTGTAGACGGTCGGCCCGCAGACGTACATCGTCACGCGATTCGGGTCGAGCGGCTCGAATGGCTCTTTCCGGCGGCTCGCCGTGTTGTAGACGTGCAGGGCCATATGCGGGGCTGAAGCGGGTGTCGGCAAAGAGCGCCATGATACCAACTCCCTCCGGCGCGCTGCTGCGGCCGCTCCCGGGACCGGCGCAATGGGCCCGGCTCCTGCCCTATAATCCGCGGTCCGGCAACGATTGGATGGACCGATGTCGATGAGATTCGCGCCGCGCGTCAGCGTCGAGCAGGTCGAGGAAGGGACGGACCTCGCGCCGAAGTTCGACGCCGACGGGCTGATTCCGGCCGTCACGACCGACTACGAATCGGGCGAGCTGCTGATGCACGGCTACATGAACGCGGAGGCGCTCGAGCGCACGATCCGGACCGGCGAGGCGCACTACTTCAGCCGCAGCCGCCAGGCGCTGTGGCACAAAGGCGCGACGAGCGGCCTCGTGCAGCGCGTCAGGGAGCTGATGATCGACGACGATCAGGACTGCGTCTGGCTTCGCGTCGAGGTCGAGGGCGGCGCGAGCTGCCACGTGGGCTACCGGTCCTGCTTCTATCGACGGGTCCCGGTCGGCACCGAAGCGGAGGACCCGCGGCTCGAGTTCACGGACGACCGGAAGGTCTTCGATCCGGCCGAGGTCTACGGCGACGCGCCGAACCCGACGAAGCTCTGAACGGCCTGCGGGAGCGGCGGCGCCCCGTCAGGTCCGCAGCCTGCCGGTCACGCGCAGTCCTGCGTCGATCAGGCCGCGCTCGAGGAGCCAGGCGCGCGCGAAGCTCGCGTCGCCGCGCCACCAGGCCGACGCGGAGCCTTCCCTGAAACTGTAGCCCCACGCGTCCATGTCGCGCAGCAGGCGCTCGCGTCCGACGCCGGGCAGCGTGTCGGCGAGCAGCACCTGCAGGCAGCAGACGGCGCACTCCTCGTCCGCATCGCCGCCGGCGTCGCGCAGGAGGCTCTGCCGCCGCGCGGCCGTCATGCAGACGAAGTGACAGAGCTCGTGCAGCAGCGAGTGCACGGGCGTGTCCTGCCGCACGAAGACGCGCCGGTCCGCGAGCCCGGCCTCGGGTTCGCCCCAGAACGAGCCCGGTATCGCGGCGCCCGGCGGCACGTGCTCGAGCACGGCGCCGAAGCGGGCGACGCAGTCCGCCACGGCGCGCGCATCGACGTCGCGGAGCTCGAGAACCGGCATCGGAGATCTCGCGGCCCGCTCGAGGCTCAGGACGGCGGCGCAGCGGGATTGCGGCGGCTCGCCTCGATGCGGCGCAGCACGCGCCGCGCCAGGTCGTCGGCCAGCGACTGACGCAGGATTCTCTCCTCGGCCGCCTTGCCGAGCACCTGGTTCTCGTTCCACGCATACACGCGGGTCGCGACCAGCGACTGCGGCTCGACGAGCTCGCGCGCGTCGGCCTCGAGCGAGAACGTGACCGCGTAGAAGATCTCGTATTCCCGCGGCACGTTGCGCGCCGTCACGGACATCACCCGCTGATCCGTGACGTCCTGGATGATCCTGAGCACGGACGACGCCTCCTCGGGCGACTCGACGATCTCCGTGCCGCGCAGACGCAGGGCCTCGCGCAGGCTCGCGAAGAACTCCGAGTTCCGGTCGGCGGTCTCGAGGTACGTTCGCGCCATCTCGCGCGGCAGCGCATCCAGCCCCTCGAGGTGGAAACCGCAGCCGCCGAGCAGCGCGGCGCCCAGCACGATGCCGGCCCTGGCCGCGGCGCGGCGGGCGAGCGAGGCGGCCGCCCCGGCCGGGCTCCGCTTGATTCCCGACAGGATTATCAACATCATCCGCCAGTTAACCGGCTGACAGACGCCGGTGGCCGGCTAGCATCGAGCATCCGCTTCGGTTTGACAACTTCGACAGCCCCCGTCCGGGTGAGCCGTCGCCGGCCGTCACGCACGACTTCGCAGGGATGAAATGGCAGCAGCGTATCCGTTCAAGGACATCGAATCCAAGTGGCAGCGCCACTGGGAGGAGAACAGGACTTTCGGCGTCGGCGACGATCTCGACACGTCGAAGCCGAAGTACTACGTCCTCGACATGTTCCCCTACCCGAGCGGCGACGGGCTGCACGTCGGTCATCCCGAAGGCTATACGGCGTCGGACATCGTCGCCCGCTACAAGCGCATGCGCGGCTTCAACGTGCTGCATCCGATCGGCTGGGACGCCTTCGGCCTCCCGGCCGAGCAATACGCGCTGAAGACCGGCACGCACCCGAAAATCACGACCGAGCGCAACGTCGAGCGCTTCCGCAATCAGCTGAAGTCGCTGGGCTTCTCGTACGACTGGGAGCGGGAGGTCAACACGACCGATCCCGCCTACTACCGCTGGACGCAGTGGATCTTCAAGCAGCTGTTCGAGCGCGGCCTCGCTTATCAGGAGGAAATGCCGGTCTGGTGGTGCCCGGAGCTCGGCACGACTCTGGCCAACGAGGAGGTCATCGACGGCAAGTCCGAGGTCGGCGGCTACCCGTGCGTGCGCCGCCCGCTCCGCCAGTGGGTGCTGAAGATCACCGCCTACGCGGACGCGCTGCTCGACGGGCTCGACGGGCTCGACTGGCCCGACAGCACCAAGGAGATGCAGCGCAACTGGATCGGCCGCAGCGACGGCGCCGAAGTGGATTTCCCCGTCGCCGATCACCCGGGCGAGATGATCCGCGTGTTCACGACGCGCCCCGACACGCTGTTCGGCGCGACTTACATGGTGCTCGCGCCCGAGCATGAGCTGGTGGACCGGCTGACGGCG
>JAFGNC010000497.1 GCA_016927175.1 Gammaproteobacteria bacterium
AGGGAGATGGCCTTCTGCAGGTCGTGCAGCGCCTCCACCGGTCTGTTTTCGGCCTGCTTCCGAAGAGCGTCGTAGAGCCAGGCGGTGGGGTCGCGCGCGCCGAGCGCCTTGGCGAGCTGCAGCTGCGATGCGCTCAGCGCCTCGCGCCGCTCCGTGTCGTAGACCTTCGCCATGTAGCTGCGCGACAACGCGTTCGTCGGGTCGAGCACGACCGCGATCTCCACCTGCTCGCGGGCGGCGGTAAGCTCGCCCTGCCGGGCCAGCGCGAGACCGAGGCCGAGCCGGGGCAGCGGCGCGGCGGGCTCGAGCCTGATGGCCTTCCTGAACGTCTCCGCGGCCTCGGCACTGCTGCGGCCGCTGAGCTGCGCGAATCCGAGCACGGTGTGCGCGTGCGACAGATCGGGCTGCAGCCGGACGGCCCGCTGCGCCGTTTCGGTGGCGGCCGAATGGTGTCCTGCCGCAAGCTCGAGCTCGGCGAGGCGCGCGAACGCGAAGGCGTGCCCGGGGGCCACAGCGGCCGCGGTTGCGGCGGCGTCGAGCGCTGCGGCCAGCGCGGACTCGGCTTCGCGCACGTACGAAAGCGCCAGCCACGCCGCCGCTCCAGGATCCGGCGAGGCCACGGCCGCTTCGGCCCGCATCCGTGCGTCGTCGAGGTCCTTCTCGGTCAGCGAGGCGAGCGCGAGCAGCGCGAGGGCCGGGCCGTGCCCGGTGTCGAGCGTCAGCGCATGACGAAGATCCGCGCGTGCCTCGTCCACGCGGCCCACGGAAAGCCGGCGGGCGCCGCGGCCGGCGTAAAACCCGGGGTCCCCCACCTCCGCCGACGCCGGCTCCTGGTCGGCGCTCGGGAGCTCGCCGTCAAGAACCGGGACGTAATACGGAGTCCAGG
Organism: Gammaproteobacteria bacterium; assembly: GCA_016927175.1. Lineage (GTDB taxonomy): Bacteria > Pseudomonadota > Gammaproteobacteria > Steroidobacterales > Rariloculaceae > ZC4RG20. The sequence goes on from JAFGNC010000497.1 coordinate 887, forward strand.
CGATGACCTGGATCGGGTCGGGAATCGGCTCCGTCTCCGGAGCCGTCGCAAGGCGCGCCGAGCCTCGCTGGCCGCTCGGAACGCCCACCGAGCCGGCTTCGTTGCTCAGCCGGACCTCGCCCTCGAGCACCGTCACGTCGGTCTCGCCGTCCGCGACGGCGATGACGAACTCCGTGCCCTCGAGACCCGCGTTGGCGTAGGGCGTGTTGAAGCGCAGCGCGCGAGGATCCCGGCTGATCACGTGGATCACGCCCTTCAGCAGGTCCAGCCACGATCCCGTCTCGTCCTCCGGCTCGGCGAAGGTCACGCTCGTGTCCTGGTCGAGCCGCAGAACCGTCTTGTCCGGCAGCCGCAGCGCCGCGCGGCCGTAGCTTTTGACGCGAATGGAGTCTCCGGTGCAGACTCGGTCACCGCTCGAGAGCGGGGCCCAGCCGCCGGAAGTACGGATCTCGACCCGGCCTTCGACCGATACGAGCTCTGCGTGCCACTCCTCGCAGGAGCGGCCCGCGGAGGCGGCGAAGGGGAGGTTGAGCGCCAGCAGGCACAGCAGCACACGTGCAGAGCCTCGGGCTAGTGAGTTACGCTCCTGCCCGTGGATCGGCGCCGACGACCGTGAACGATCTCGAAAGATCTCCGGCGGCGAATGTGCCATCAAGCGGCTGTTCCTTGGCTGGGCAGAATCCTGCACTGAGCCGACGCGGTTGGGTGCACTGGATCGGACGCCGTAAACGACGAAATACCGATGTTTTGCTCCCCCATGCAGCTTGCGGCCCAGTCTAAGCGCGGGGTCCCCTGTGTCAAGCGAACCGCGCCGTTCGGAACAGGCGCTTCGCGGCCCCCGCTGCGGGCTCCAGCGTACCTGTCCTGCGCGGGCAGGTCTCCGACCGAGTGCTCATGATCGATCTGCTCCGGCGCGCCGGCACGCTCGGCCTCGGAATCGGGCTGCTCGGCGTGCTGCTGAGCGCCCTGCCGCCGGTCCTCGAGCTGGAGGAATCGGCCGGGCTCGGCTGGCTGTTCTGGGCTCGAGGCTCGCTCGAGCCGCCCGATGACGTCGTCGTCGTCGGCATCTCGAGGGAGTCCGCCGATCATTTCGGGCTCGATTCGGAGCTGGACGAGTGGCCGCGCGCGCTGCACGCGGACCTGATCGAGCAGCTGTCGTCGGCCGGCGCCGCGGTCGTGGCCTTCGACATCATATTCGACGAGCATCGGAGCCCCGAGGGGGACCGGCGCCTCGCCGAGGCCGTGCGGCGCGCGGGCAACGTCATCCTGCTCGAGCGCGTCGACAGCGACCAGGTGCAGATCGAGACGGGCGGCGCGCGGAGCGGCCTCTACGTCGAAAGCCGCAGGAAGCCGATAGAGCCGCTGCATCACGACGCTCTCGCGACCGCTCCGTTCACGCTGCCCGTCGTGCCGATCAGGGTCAGCCAGTTCTGGACCTTCGGCCGCGCCGCCGGCAACACGCCGAATCTGCCCGCCGCGGTGCTGCACGCCTACGCGCTGCCGTTGCAGCGGCTGTTCCTCGATCTGCTCGGCGAGGCGCGGCCGCAGCTCGCCTCGCGCATCGAAGCGCTGGCGGCCGATCCGGCCTCGAGTCTTCAGGACGTCATTCGAGAGCTGCGCGACGCCGCGAGCCGCGATGAGCGGCTCGGCGTTGACCTGCGCGCGCTCGTCGATCGGACGACGGGGCTTTCGGCCCGGCAACGGCAGCTGCTGCGCGCGCTCGTCGGGCTGTACGGCGGGCCCGACTCCCGCTTTCTCAATTTCTACGGCCCGGCCCGGACGGTCACGACCATCCCGTACCACCGTGTCGCGCCGCGGCTGGAAGCCGGTGTCGCCGAAGCCGTGACCGGCAAGGTCGTATTCGTGGGATTCTCGGAGAGCCGGCAGCCCGAGCAGCAGGATGCGTTCTTCTCCGTTTTCTCGCAGCGCAGCGGCCAGAACCTGAGCGGTGTCGAGATCGGCGCGACGGCCTTCGCGAATCTTCTCGACGGCTCTTCGATCCGGCCGCTCCGACTGCCGACGCAGTGGCTCGTCGTGTTCCTGTGGGGGCTTGCGATTTCCGCGATCTGCATCGCGGCGCCGACCCTGGCCGCGCTGCCGGCGGCGCTCGCCGCCGGCGCGGTGTATGCGGCCGTCGCCGGCCATCAGTTCCAGACCGCGTTCGTCTGGGCGCCGCTGGTCGTGCCGCTCGCGATCCAGCTGCCGGCAGCGCTGTTGTCTGCTCTGCTGTGGAACGCGCAGCGCGTCCGGCGGCAGCGCGAGCGCGTTCAGTCCGTGCTCGGCTACTACCTGCCTCCCGACGTCGTCCGCCGGCTCGCACACAAGTCCGTCAGCGTTCATTCGAACCGCGAGCTGATCTTCGGCACGTGTCTCGTCACCGACGCCGAGCAGTACACGACGCTGTCGGAGGCACTGCACCCGGAGGAGCTCGGGGAGCTGATGAGCGCCTATTATCAGGTGCTCGTCGACGCCGTCACCGAGCACGGCGGCGTCGTGTCGGACATCGCCGGCGACTCGCTGGTGGCCGTGTGGCCGGCCGCGAACGAGTTCGGGGAATCGCACCTGCAGGCGTGTCTGGCAGCGACGAGCGTGCTCGACGCCGTCGAGACGTTCAATGCGACCTACGTGCGACGCGAGCTCCCGACGCGTGTCGGGCTCGATTCAGGGCAGCTGCTGCTCGGCAACATCGGCTCGAAGGCGCGCGGCGAGTATCGCGCGGTCGGCGACATCGTCAACACGGCGGCGCGCCTGCAGGGGCTGAACCGCTATCTCGGCACCCGCGTGCTGCTGTCCGGCGCGGCCGCGGAGGGCGTCACCGTTCTGCCGACGCGGCCGCTGGGGGAATTTCTGCTGGTCGGGAAGCAGACGGCGATTTCGGTGCTCGAGCTTCAGGCGGCGGGGAGAGAGCCGGAGCGTGCCGAGCTGAACGAGCGGTTCGACCGTGCGATGAGGCTGCTGCGCGAGTGCCGCTGGACAGAGGCCGCGCAAGCGTTCGAAGCCGTGCTCGAGCGCTATCCGGACGACGGTCCGAGCCGTTTCTATGTGTCGCAGTGCATGAAGCTGCGGGATCAGTATCCGGCCGGCGGCTGGGACTGCGTGATCCGCATGACGGTCAAGTGACCGCTCCCGGGAGTCGCGCCGGCCGCGGCTATTGCGTCGTGCTGCGGGCGAACAGATGGTCGAAGCGGGCCCAGGCGGCGGCCGGGTCCTGGCCGTCGAGCACCGCGTGCTCGAGGTACTCGATGACCTCGTCGACGCCGGCGACGCACTCGAGCTTCGACTCGGGCTCGGCGTCGAGCAGGTCTCGGAGCATGCGCTGCGTGCGCATTTGCACCGAGGCCGGGGCCTGCGACAGAAGATCCACGATCCTGAGGATCCGGCTCTGGTCTTCTCGCGGCAGATCCCCGACGGTGCGAACGAGCTTCAATACTTCTTCCGACATATCCATTCCATAGACTCGCTGTGTTTGCTCCGCCAGATAGACTGAATACCAAAGGCTCCCGGCGGCTTCTGTCAGGTCCCTGACACAAGTCGTAAGAATCGAAGATCTGTCGCGGGCATGACAGACGGCGCGGCGGAACGCGTGAGAGGCTGTATCGAAGAAGGGGGGCGCGGCGCGCCATGTCCGAGGAGGAGAACGTAATGACGAAGCTCAAGTCGATGTTGCTCGGGGTCGCGATGGCGCTGCCGTTTGCTGCGGTCGGCGCGGTCGAAACGGGAATCCAGGGTGTCGACGCGGCGCCGCTCGAGGCGCAGAGCGGCCCGACGCAGCAGACATTCGAATGCTGCTGGGTCTACTTCAACGGCATGTGGTGGTGCATCTCTTACTGTGCCTGACGCTTCACGCCTCAGTCCGGCGGAGCCGCTTCCGCAATGAGCTGGCGGAGCGCGTCGGG
>JAFGNC010000498.1 GCA_016927175.1 Gammaproteobacteria bacterium
GGCAGCCTGCGAGCGAAGCGAGGCAGATACTGCGAATAAAGGAGCACTACATGCTCGCTTCTCGACGGAGGCTGCCGCCCTGACTCAAGGGGCTGCCGCCCTGACTCAAGGGGCTGAGGCTGCTGCCCTTTCGTCGCACGCTCGCGCTCGCGCTCGCCGCGGCGCCGCGCCGCAGTCGGCTCCGCGCCCGGGGTGGTGAAACTACCAGCCGCACGCGGCGCCTCGTTTTGGTATTTTTTTCGGCTACAGTGTGAAGATGACGGAAACCATGGATCGACGTGACTTCATCGGATCCGCAGCGCGGGCGGGACTGCTCCTCGGCGGGTGGGGACTGGCGGCTCGTGCCGTAGCTCAGGCGGCCTCCGGCGGCGTGACGGCTACCGACCTGCGCGGCGGGCTGCTGCAGTTCACGGGCGCCGGCGGTAACGTCGTCGGCCTGCGCGCGGGCGACGGCGTCGTGCTGGTCGACAGCGGTGCGCCGGACCGCGCCGCAGAGCTGTTGAAGCTCGCCGACCAGCGCTTCGGCGGCGCCCCGGTCCAGCTGCTGTTCAACACACACTGGCATCTCGAGCACACCGGCGGCAACGACGCGATCGGTGCGGCGGGCGCGAAGATCGTAGCGCACGAGAACACACGCCTTTGGATGAGCATCGACTACTACATCGACTGGCAGGACCGCACATATCCGGCGCGCGCGCCGGAAGCGCTGCCGACCGAGACCTTCTTCTCGTCCGATCCCCAGCCGATCGAGCACAGCTTCGGCGGTGAGCGCATCGTCTACGGTCATCTGCGCGAGGCGCATACCGACGGGGACATCTACGTGCACTTCCCGGACCGCAACGTGATCGCGGCGGGCGGAGCCGTGACCGTCGGCGAGTATCCGGTGCTCGACTACATTACCGGGGGCTGGATCGGCGGGCTCATAGACGCCACGTCGAAGCTGATCGACATGTCCGACGACGAGACGCTGATCGTCCCGCAGTCGGGCCCCGCGCAAAAGCGCGACTACCTGACGGCCCAGAAGGAGATGCTCGAGACCGTGCAGACGCGGATCGAGGAGATGGCCCATCAGGGCAAGGGCATCGACGACATGGTTGCGGCGAACATCACGGCCGAGTTCGACGCGCGCTGGGGGAGCAACTCGGAGCTGTTTCTGTCGAACGCTTACAAAGGCATGTGGTGGGGCGGCCGGATGCGCGGCATCGTGGCATGAGGTGAGCGAAGCGATGAACGATCGTATCTGCAGGAACCTGCTTGCGGGCGCAATGCTGCTCGCGCTGGCCTATGCAGCGAACGCAGGGGCCGTCGGCCTCGTGGACGCCGCGCAGTCGGGCGATACGGGCGCCGCGCTCGCCGAGATCGACGCGGGTGCCGACGTCAACGAGCCGGCGGCGGACGGCACCACGGCACTGCACTGGGCCGTCTACAACGACGATGCGGCGCTGGTCGAGCGGCTGATCGCCGCGGGCGCCGATGTCGACGCCGCGAACGATTACGGGGCGACGCCGCTGTCGCAGGCTGCCGTCGTCGGCAACGCCGACGTCGTCCGCATGCTGCTCGAGGCCGGAGCGGACGTCGAGGCCAGGGATCCCGACGGCCAGACCGCGTTGATGGTGGTCGCGCGAAGCAGCAACGTCGACGCGGCGCGCGCGCTGCTCGAGCACGGCGCGGACGCGAATGCGCGGGAGGAGTGGCGCCGGCAGACGGCGCTGATGTGGGCAGCGGCTCAGAAGCAGCCGGCCATGGTCCGACTGCTGCTCGAGCACGGGGCCGAGCCAAACGTACGCTCGGCGGCGAACGAGTGGTCGCGGCAGGTATCGGCCGAGCGGCGCAGGATGTACCGGCCTTTCGGCGGCCTGACGCCGCTGATCTACGCGGCACGGGAAGGGTGCCTCGAGTGCGCGCAGGCGCTCGTCGAGGGCGGGGCGGACCCGGACATGACCGATCCTCGCGGCGTCACGCCGCTGATCGTCGCGATCGACAACCTGCACTTCGACGTCGCGGCCTATCTGATCGACGCCGGGGCGGACATTCAGAAGTGGGACTGGTGGGGCCGCACGCCCCTGTACATGGCGGTCGACATGAATACGTTGCCGCACGGGGGGCGGCCGGATCTGCCGTCCACGTCCGAGACGACGAGCCTCGAGCTCGTCGAGCGGCTGCTGCAGGCAGGCGCGAACCCGAATGCGCAGCTGAAGCTGACGCCGCCCTATCGCCACGTCGGCGACGACCGCGGCTGCGACGCAATGCTGACGACCGGCGCGACGCCGCTGCTGCGCGCGGCAAAGACCTTCGACGTCGATGCGATGCGGCTTCTGATCGAGCACGACGCGCTGCTGCGCCTGCCGAACGAGAACGGCGTGACGCCGCTGATGGCCGCGGCGGGATACGGGTCCGTCGAATGCGACATCAGAGGCTACGGGCCGGGCATTCCGCATTACCACGCTCACGACGTCGAGGAGAAATCGATCGAGGCGCTGCGCGTGCTGATCGAGGCCGGCGCCGACATCGACGCGCGCACGACGGGCGGGCGCGGCGGCCGCGGCCCCGGTCAGACGGCGCTGTTCGGCGCCGCGTTCTGGGGCTGGAACGACGTCTCGCGATTTCTGGTCGACAGCGGCGCGAAGATCGACGTCGCCGACACTGAAGGCCGCACTCCGGTCGATGCGGCGCTCGGCCGTGCCGGAGGCCACGGGCGCGGCTCGAGCGTCGAAGTGTTCGAGGACACGGCCGAGCTGCTGCGGGAACTGTGCTCGATGCAGCCGGACTGCGACCTGTCGTCGCCGGAGCCGCCGCCCGCGACCTGAGCCCCGTCGGGCGCAGCGGCTCAGCGCCGCAGCACGGCGCCGCGGTGCACGGGCAGCACCGTGCGCTGATAAATGCCGAGCCAGCCGCGCTCGTTCTGCGCGCCGAAGGCTTGCGGATTCCGGCGTCTCTGCTCGAGCACGGCTTCGGGCACCTCGAGGTCGACGACCTTACGCTCGACGTCGATCGAAATCGTATCGCCGTTCACGACCCAGGCGAGCGGGCCGCCGTCCGCGGCTTCCGGCGACGCTTCGCCGACGACGAGGCCGTCGTTGACGAGGCCGGACAGCTGGCCCTCGGTGATCGTCGCCACCTGGTCGATCAGGCCGGCGCCGTCGAGCGCGAAGACGACCGCCGAAGTCATGGCCATGCCGGGGCCGCCGATCACGCCGAGCCCGCGCAGCACGACCACGTCGCCCGGCTTCACGTTGCCGGCCTTGATCGCGTCCAGCGCCTCGTCGCGCGAATGGAAAATGTTCGCCGGTCCGCGGAAGCGCATCAGGCGCTCGCCCGTTCCGCCGAGGCGCACGATGCCGCCGCCAGGCAGCAGGCTGCCGCGGACGACCACGATGGTGGCCCGTCTCGACAGCGGATCGTCCACGCTGCGGATCACGCTCTCGTCGGCAACCGTGACGTCCGCGAGCTCGTCCCGCCACGTCCTGCCGGTCACGGTGCGCGCGTCGAGGTCGAGGAAGCGCTCGAGGCGCTTCAGCACTGCGCGGGCGCCGCCGGCTCGCTCGAGGTCCTCGATGAACCCGTCGCCGTTCGGCCGGATCGCGGCGAGCAGCGGGGTCTGGTCGCCGTAACGCGCGAACAGATCGTAGACGTCGACGTCCACGTCCGCCTCGGTCGCGATCGCCTGCAGATGCTTGACGCAGTTGATCGAGCCGCTCAGCGCCAGCACGATGCGCGCGGCATTGCCCACCGCGCCTGCGGTGATGATGTCGCGCGGCTTCAGATCCTCCCACACCATGTCGACGATGCGGGCGCCGGCGCGCCGGACGTGATCCATCATCTTCGGGCTGTTCGCGGCGACCGGCGCGCTGCCCGGCAGCGCCATGCCGAGGGCCTCGCA